>PSRN01000264.1 GCA_003176075.1 Bdellovibrio sp. | reverse complement strand
GGGGCAGAGCCCCACAACAGACAGGATGTCTGTCATTATTAACGGACTTTCAGATCGCTCCAGAAAACGTTCGGCTGAACTGAAACTGTCTCCGCGGCTAATGCTATGGCTGTGGCTGACCTGATCCCATTTTCCTTAACCAGTTGCCATTGTACTTAGAACCTGTCTCAGCGCCTGCGGTACGACGGTAAACCTTGCGGACGATCAAAGGTCATGCCCCACCCGGATCTGGGCGAGTGATTGAGCAGATCGCATGGAAAAGTTCCCATGGCTGCCGAGAGAACCTCGAATGCGGCTGCCTGGAAGGGGCTATAATCGATCCTGACGCTCTTATCTCTGAGAGCGTACAACACATCATTGGAGGCTCGTACTGACATTCCCTCTTCGCGCAGCTCTTTCAGGGTCTTGGCAAGTTCGAAAATGTAAACAGGACTGGTAGCTGATCCGGGTTGGACGATTTCCCACTCCGACGTGAGGTAACCACCAGACCATTGGGCACTGGGCGGCCAAGTCAAAAACTTCTTCGCGATCACAACGCGAGCTTGAGTGCGATCGGCTTCAAAAATGATCAGAAGTTCACTCGTACTGTCCAGTTGGAGTGGTCGGAAATTCTCATATTTGGGCGTGACTTTCTTCTCCTCACCCGATCTATGAACAACCCACGCCTGATCCAAAGGTCTGACAGAATCAACTTTTACAATTTTGCCGACATGAGAGGCATTAAATGGATTTTCAATGAACAGGCCATATTGTTGACCATCTCCAGGATCAGAAGCGTGTGCGATCTGAAAACGGAAGATCGCCCCAGCCAAAAGAAAAATCGAAATGAATTTCATGCGGAGGTCCTCTCAAATTGTACGGCTTTAAACAAAACGGAACCTACCACGCTTCAATCCGGATGAGGACGCCGGTGGTCGTTCGTGAAAAAAAGAAATTCCAACCCAAAAATTTTTCAATTCAATCAATCGCCCCTGTTGATGTGGGACATTTGAATAGTTGCTCAACTCGCCACGGCCATGTTTCATGCATCAATTCTCGATAATGAAATCTGGAAAGAGAAAGCTTATCTTCCGGGATTTTCGGCGATTGCCGCGGGAGTCCTCGCCGCGCTTGCGGCACATCGCTTTTCCACGCCACCCAAGTGGCTGCAAGCTCTGTTGCACCTCTGTGGCCTGGCTGGAGTGTTTGTAGTGATATGTTTCAACAAATGGACTTGGCAGTTGATTCATGACGCCACTTTGTTGTTTCTGACCATGGCCACGGCATCGCTTCTCTATTGTCTGAGCTTGCCTCTGAGCTTGCCTCCGCGGCCGTTGCGCGCGACAGGCTGGTTGCGCTCCATGGGGCGCCTCAGTTACGAAATCTACTTGGTCCATATGTTCGTTGTTTGGCCGGTCGTGGACTACTGCAAAATCGCGAACATCGACCCGATCTATAACTTGCTTTGGTATTCTCTGGCCATTCTTGGATCCTGGGGCCTCGGCTGGTTGATCGCAAGATTCTTTTCGATTCCAACGGAAAAAGCGCTCCGCAATGGGCTCCCTGGTCGCAACATTGCGGAGTCGCGAATTTCGCACCCGTGGCGCCCCGAAAAAGGCCATCCAGACAGGTTAAAATAGCCTTCTAGCGTCGCAATGGATTGGCGGGATTAAGCTGTAATGAGGCAATATAACTCTCGGACTGGCCCTTGCCATCGGTATGGGTGTACAGGGGCGGACTTGCGAGCCCAAATGAATCGGTCAGCTTGTTCCTGTCCATGTAAACATTAACGGTGGAATGTTGTATCGAACTATTCATCGTTGGCCCGACGCTGGCGTTGAGATAATAAGCCATCCCACCAGTCCACGAATTCTTCACAACTTGAACGATGTAATCAAAGGGAATGTTGTCCTTCAATTGGTTCCCGCTAGTATAACCTTCGCAAGTCGTGTTGCCCTCCGACGTGTGACAATTTGAAAGCTTGATGGTTACCGTTGAATTTCCCAATGAAGCACTGGATTCACAGGATGAGCTTCTGTCCAAAGTCACACATTTCATGACCGAAAAAACAATGTTGACACTGAATTCTTCGTCCGCGGCGACGTTTTCTTCCGCTACTGACGTTCGTGCTGAAACAGAAGCTGGCGCCGGAGCCGCGGCTGAAACAGAAGCCGAACCAGCCCGCGCGAATCCAGCCGAAACGAATCCCGTTCCACAGACCGACAAAGAAAACAACAAAGCATTCAATAGTGATTTCGTCACTTTTCCCCCCTCCATTTATTGTGGGTATATCATCTCTGCCTGGAATTCTTGCAGTCAATAAGAAATGAATATGAAACTGATTCTTGCGTTGGGATTCATATCGTATTGTATTCTGTTTCCGCAAAGCTAAACCTGAATGTTAATCGGGTCCCTACCCGAGGAGAAAAACCGATGGAACCTTCGATGGAACCTTCAATGAAACCCGTGCCGACGCCGGCGATGAATTACACCGCCATTTTCGAAGCGGCTTGGATGGCCACCCGCTCGCAGCTCTCCTTGGTCGCAGGGCTTTCGCTCGTCTACCTTTTGGCGACAGGAGGCATGGGCGCCCTCCACGTTTTTGGTTGGCCGGCGATGAAACTCATCTCCGCCGGATACATTGCCTGCCTTCTCAAGGTTCGCAAAGGGGAGACCTTTGATTTTGAAGATTTCTTCTGGAGTTTGTTGTCATTTCGCCGCTTCATCGCCGTGTTGCTGTCCGAGACTCTCTCGGGCGCGATCATTATTCTGGGTTTGATCTTTCTCCTGGTGCCGGGAATTTACTTTTCCGTCGTTTGGTCGTTGATGAGCGTTCTGCTCGTGCGGGACGACCTGGACCCCATCGAAGCGATGAAAAAATCCTATGAATTGGTGCAAGGTCGGTGGTGGTTTGTCGCGGGAGTGGTTGGCTTTATCGGCCTCTTGAATGTCGTCGGAGCCCTCTGCTTTCTGCTGGGACTATTGGTGACCATCCCCGTTTCATTTTTTGCCACGATTTTCGCGGCCGAGGCCCTGGCGGCCACTCCTTTGGAAGGAGAACTGCCGCCCCCTCACCCCGAACCGGGACAAGCGTCAGGACCGGAGGCCGGTTCTTCGAATGGTTCTCCAAGCCTTCTGGTAAATCCGCATTGAATCAATCGTCCTTTTGGTCTACAAACTTAGGATGGGTTCCCTCAGTTTTTTTCATTGGATTTTGATTGGCCTTGTGGTTTTTTTCTTGTTCGGCAGATCTAGTTTGCAAGAACTTGGCCGCAGTCTTGGGCGCGCGGTCCGCGGCTTCAAAGAAGGGATGAACGAGATTGACGCCGAATCTCGCCATGTTGAGGAACTCGAAGACAGGTCCGGAACGACTCGACCGCATATGTCTCAGACTTCCGCCGGACAAACCGGTCGCGATCGTCAGCCAAATGACCAAGAGCCACGGGATAGCGTGGGCGACGAAGCCGCCACGGGTGTCAAACGCAAGGGTGGCTGATGCTGGCACTTCTATTGTTGAGCTTGAATTTGACAGGAGCTGTGGAGGGACCAAAAGCCGCCTCAGGACCCCCATCAGCAACCGCTTCATCCGCCCCAATTGTTTCCGCCACAGCTGTTGCGGCAACAACTTCAATGACCGAGTCCTGTTTGAGTCGAATGAAGGAGTTCCCCGGCGTCTCGGATCAGACGGCCCTGCGCGCGGCTTGTGGAAAAGTCAAAGTCATCGAGGGTTGCCAGAGCGTCAAGGGCGTTCCCATCTTTCATTACGACCGTGACGGCAAGGATAAGAAAAAACAAAAAATCCTGGTTTTTTCCCTCATCCACGGTGACGAGGTTCCAGCCGGAGCGGTGGCGAGGATTTGGATGGAGCGGCTCGAAACGATCGAACCCCGCAACCAGTGGCGGGTGGTTCCCATTCTCAATCCCGACGGTTACCAGTTGAAGACTCGCACCAACGCCGACGAAGTGGATATCAACCGCAATTTTCCCACCAAAGATTGGGAGGCAAAAGCCAAGGAATATTGGCAGAAAACCACCCACTCCAACCACCGTCGTTTTCCCGGCGATCGCGCCAATAGCGAGCCGGAAACGCAATGCGCGCTCAAACAAATTGAGGATTTCAAGCCTGATTTTGTGGTCTCGATTCATACGCCGCTGAAGGTTCTTGATTTTGACGGACCAAAACTCGCGCCGCCAAAGTTTGAATACCTGCCGTGGAAAACCTTGGGACATTATCCAGGCTCGCTCGGGAGATACATGTGGTATGAGCGCAAGGTGCCGGTTTTGACGATGGAACTCAAAGAAGACTTGCCGAAATCGGAAAAACCTTTTGTGGAACTTCAAGACATCATCGGATTGCTGGTGGGTCTGGAGGCCGGCAAACCCTTGCAGAGCGCCAAAAGCGCCACGCAAGAGTGAGAAGATCGTTCACCGTTTCATCGCCCGTGGCTTCTCCTGTGTCTTTTCCAAATTTTTGACTCCCATCGATCCGTAAACCATCGCTTCCTGGCGCGAATCGCTCCAGCGAGAAGAGTCCTTGCGGCCGACCTTCGCTTCACCTTCCGCGTGAAGACGTTCAGTGGGAAGTTTTTCATTGTGAAGACGTTCATTACTAAGGCGTTCGTTGTACCGGGCGAACTGTTTTAACTCTTCTTTTTCCCGCGAAGACTTCACCAGATTTTCGCCGGCAAGCGACTGGTTAGCTTCAAACTGATCGCGGGTGCGGGTGAGTGAAGTCCCCGAAGCCGCAGGACTTAGCAGGTTCACGGGATTTGCCACATCGGGAACAAGCAGGGCGGGCTTTTCATAGGCTCCGCGCGCCGGATCGAAGGGCGTTTGAGCTTCCCAAGCCTGTGCCCAAGGCGCAAAAAGAACCTTGGTGGAGAGAACGATGATTCCAGCGCGAACGACGTCGGTGCGGCCTGTGCGTCTGCCTGTATCACTGGCGCCGGTGCTGACTCTGCGGCTCAGTCTGTCGCTGGCGTTCGGGGTCATCTCAAACCTCTGGCTCTAAATCTCTGGTTCCATACCTCTGGCTCAAATTTGAGGGGGTCCATCAATTGGACGGCGAATTATAAACGACTGACCGTGGCCACAGCAAGAGTAAGAGTAAGGATTTCAAGAGGCATGGCCCCACGGGTGTCAATGCAAATAGCGTCCGCGTTGGGCCAGCGCGAACTGGATCTCCTGATGGCGTTGCGAGGAACTGACGACATTGTCGTGAATCTCCTCCAGCTGTTTGATCAGCTTTTCCTTCGCCCGCCGGATGGCTGTGAAAATGTCGCGATCCAAGGCCTCGGCTTCAATGCGGGTTCCTTCATTGCTCAAGGAAATACAAATTCGATACATTTTCATCAATTCTTTTCGAGGCGGCAAAGATTCTCCGCTTTGAGCTTTGTCGAGTTTGAGAGGATCCTTGGCGATGACTGAAACTTCCGTGTTCGGAGTGGTGTAAGGCTCGAAATCCATTAGGGATTGGTACACATATGAGAGCACCTCAGGACTGGCCTGAGTGAGGTTCAGTTGGGGCAGTTGAGACCTTCCCATAAGACCTCCCTCCTAGAATTGTAACAATGTGTGCAAGAAATGACAGGTCAAGATCAGTTGATTCAATCCATTTTAAGACATATTTCAAATGGGATAACATATAAGGGGAGCTTATAATGTCTCAAAGTGATACCACGGGAAATCACACCACGGGAAAAGAATCCAACGTTCGTTTGCACGAATCCTGGAAATCTCGCCTCGCCAAGGAATTCGAACGGGAGTACATGCTCAATCTGAAGAAGTTCTTGCGGGAGGAAATTCGCCGCGGAAAAAAAATTTTCCCCCGCGGCGATCAGTATTTCGCCGCTCTCGACCGCACGCCTTTCGAGAGAGTTCGAGTCGTCATTCTCGGCCAGGATCCCTATCACGGTCGCGGTCAAGCCCATGGACTTTCCTTTTCCGTTCCGTACGGTGTGGGACTGCCCCCTTCCCTGGTCAACATCTTCAAAGAATTGAAAGACGATCTCGGCCTTGAGCCTCCCAAACACGGTTGCCTGGAAGGCTGGGCCAAGCAGGGGGTGTTGCTGTTGAATGCCGTCCTGACCGTGGAGGAAGGGCGGGCGGCCTCTCACCAAGGGCATGGCTGGGAGCAATTCACCGATGCCATCATCCACCGCCTCAATGAGGAGCGCGATGGGATCGCCTTTGTCCTGTGGGGCTCCTACGCGCAACGAAAAGCCGCCTTCGTGGACCGAAAAAAACACTTCGTCCTGGAGTCGCCCCACCCCTCGCCTCTTTCAGCCCATCGCGGTTTTTTCGGCAGCCGACCTTTTTCGCGCGTCAACGCTTTCCTGCGGAGCCGGGGCCAGGAACCCATTGACTGGGGACGGTTTGACGCTTGAGCGCGCTCACACCTTTGATCGGATCGCGGTGGGAGTTGGACAAGGTGTTTGCGCATGGATAAAAAGTCCGATGGCAGGGAAAAATTGAAGTTTATCTTCATCCAAAAACCGGGATATCCTTATATCAAGGAAGTCACGATCCAACAAATTCACGGCGAAATTCTCAGGCAATCCACCAAGTCAGGTGAGGACCAGCGCGGCTAAGGCGCGGCAAAGGAGTCAGTTGTTTCAATTTAGCGGCACAATGGAGTCCTCAAAGTCTCTTTATATTCGGGCTTTGTTGGTGCAAAGTTATTTTCCTCATTTCAAGATCGCGGCGCAGTCCAGCTGTGAAGACGTGCGGGCGATGAAGATGGGGGTCGCCTCGCTGATCCGCAAACAAGTCGTCGATTGCATGGATGCAGGCACGGTGATTCGTTTCCTGAGTCTGCGTGCCTCCCGTGAGCCCGGCGCGCATCGGATCACCGGCAGCGCGCGTTTGATGTCGCGCCCTCTCGACGAAATCTTCTTTCTTCTCAACCAATTGGGTGTACGAAACCGCCGCGAAGGGAGCCAGATTATCATTGAAGGGGAGGGCTGGAAGAAACCCATGCTGCCCGTTCAAATTCGCCGCGATCACTCCAGCCAGTTTGCCTCAAGCCTCCTGCTGAACGCTTGGAATTTGCCGTTTCCATTGATCTTTCACATGTCGGGATCGACCATTTCGGAGTCTTACTGGGAGATGTCACTGC
The DNA here is from genome assembly GCA_003176075.1 of Bdellovibrio sp. GTDB lineage: Bacteria > Bdellovibrionota > Bdellovibrionia > Bdellovibrionales > Bdellovibrionaceae > PSRN01. The sequence continues at coordinate 2,056 of PSRN01000264.1, read as the reverse complement.
GCCTGGCTTCCCAATTGGGAATGACCGTTGAGAAACGGCCGGATCAATGGATTGTTCCCGCCGAACAAAAGATCAAACTGGACTCCTGTGAGGTGGAACCCGATTACAGCTCGATGTTCGCCGTCGCGGCGGCGGCTTCGCTCTTCGGCCGCGCCGAATTTTTAGGGGTGGGCACGTCGAGCCTGCAACCGGACTTCGCGTTTTTCGAGATTTTGCAAAAGATGGGAGTCAAGGTGTCAGGCCAAGCTCCCAGGATCAGGATCGAACAAGGCGCGAAAATTCGCGCCGCCCAAGTGCCATTGGCCAACGCGGCGGATTTATTCCCCGTGCTTTCCGTTCTTTGCGCCTTCGCCGAAGGGACGAGCAAGCTTGTTGGCGCGCCACAGTTGATTTACAAGGAATCCAATCGTCTCGCCAAAACCCGCGAGCTTTTGAAGCTGGCCGGGTGCCAAGTGAGAAAGCTCGAACACGGCATGGAGATCGACGGAAATGGTATGGATTGGGTTCCCAAGATCTTTCAATTTGACCCCGACGAAGACCATCGGATGGCCATGGCGGCCGGTCTTTTGCAACTCCGCCAAAAGCAAATTCAAATTCTCAAGCCTGAAGTGGTCAACAAGAGCTTTCCCAAGTTTTGGGAAATTCTGCGCGGATCATAAGAAGCGGATCAGGAAACACATTTCTCGTCACCCCCGGCGACTCTGTAATGCGACCCTGTTAATCGGCGCCCGAGGGGTGGAAAAAACGACGCTGCTGCGGCGTTTGCACACCCCTGGAGCGGTCCCGCCGGGACGTCCGGCCATGGATCTGTCCCCACCCCTTAATTTCTAAAGAGCGGCAGGAGCGAATGGACCACCCATTCCGCCGATTCCATAGCGACATCGGCATCCTCCTTTTTATAAAACTCCATAGGAGTCAAATCTTCACTTCCATAAAACGCCAGTTCACGGTCGCGACGAAGGGTTCGAGAAATTTGTTGATAACGTTCGAGGTTCCTTTTGATCTGAACTGGAAATTTCGATTTTTCATTCTCCAAAACCCCAGAAACATCGTGGATACGTGGAATCTCAACATGATAGAAACGAAGAAGAGACTTTAGGGCCAACTCCACAACCTCTTGCGACTCGCGCACGACGTCGGCCCACGCCGATTCTCGATGGAGGGCTCGTAAGGCCGCCAATCTTTTCTTGGCTCTGGTAATGTAGTCCAGCGCCAAGCCTTTATTTTGCATGGGATTTTGTCCTTTTCACCCAGTAGGGATGACCGTGACTCATCTTCCGCACGAAACCTCCCTTAGCGATTTGGTGACGAATAGCAGTCAGCTGGCGTCGTGCTGAGCCATGAGGGTCGTACAAGATTTCACCCTCCACCGCCACTTCCAGCCAAAGGCTTGCGGGATCGCCCTTAGGAAAGTGCGAAAACTGCGGTGCTGCAATCTTGTCGGACTCAGAGCAAAAACGTTCATCCCAGCGGCGATAAAGTTGACGATTCACAGGTTGGGACTTGGGTAAAACGATCAGAAGATCAACATCCGAACCCGAACGCATCTCGCCGCGCGAAGCGGACCCAAAGAGTATGACAGCTTCGGGTGTGAATATTTCTTTGAGAACTTCCAAATCGATGGCCTTCAAGGCTTCCCCCAAGTCGGTGCCTTCATGAGCTCCGCCGACCGAGGCGCCTCCGTCGGCACCTCCGCCGGCCAAGTCGGTGCCTCCGGCACCTCCGCAGACGCTGAGATCGTTGGACCAGCGATTGTCCTCGGTATTTTCGAGCTTCTGGACGATCAGCTGATTCAATGAGAGTTTCTTTGACTCCGCCTCTTGCCGGAGGAGTTGATGCATTCGCGGGTTTAGCCGAAGCACAAATTTTCCGCTTGGAAGAGTCATAGTACTAGTATAACAAAATATTCATGCAACGATAGTACTATTTTGAAATAGTAGTACTACTTTGAAATAAGAGTGGGCCGAGAAGGCCAAGTCGGTGGAGCCGCCAAGGGCGGCGACTTGGGTTTATGCGCTATACCAACGGACAACATCGTGGATGAAGATGAATCGGC
>PSRN01000314.1 GCA_003176075.1 Bdellovibrio sp. | reverse complement strand
GGGCGACTGGATTCGAACCAGCGACCTCTTCGTCCCGAACGAAGCGCGCTACCAAACTGCGCTACGCCCCGACATTATTTTTTCTGACTAGGTCTCGACTCGAGACCTCATTCGAGACCTTCAGTTCTGACTGTAAAGCCCGACAAGATCAAGATTTTTTTGAAAAGTGCTGATCAAAAGACGGCGCTTAAAAACGCCGGCGCTTGCGGACCCTCGGTCGCGAGGAGGGTTGTGCCGGCCGAGCTGAGCCCGACGACGGATGAGCTGGAACCATCGCAGCGCGCGGGGACGCGGCTGTGCGGACAAGAGCCGCCGGGCGCACCGGCCGTGGCCGATCCACCAGGCTTGACCAGGCCTGCGGTTTTTGCAGAATCGTTGGATTGCGCTCCACAATCGAAGACATTTGTTGCTGACTTCGTGACAGCGTGGCCACCATGTTCTGGGTTTGTGGCGCACCCGCGGGATAACTGGCCGCCGGAGCCAGCACCACGATTTGTTTTTCATAGGCGACATATTGGCGAATCATAAAGAAATGAGTTGAATCAGACCATCCAGGACCGCGAGCGGGGGCCGGGTCCGTCTCCGTTGGAGGCTCGATTTGCGCAGTTTCCGTTTTTTCAGCAAGCTCTCCCGAGTCCATGAAATCTTGATAGCGCTTAAGCTGTTCTGTAAAGGGCCGGCTCGCAACTTTTCGAATTTCATCGGGATTGGTCGTCTTCTTGGCTTGCTCGCAGAGCTGAAACTCCACCGCGACTTTAACGTAAGCCGTGTATTCACTTTTTCCCTTGGCGGAAAACCGATCTTCCAGGCGGGCCCCCACGGGCACCACTGAGCATTCATTGGCCAAGTCCTCCAAGGCCACCCCTTCCGCCTTAAATTGGGCTTTGTCCGCATTGGGAGAGCCTGAACTCCCAATGTAGACAATATATCCGTTGTCCACTGTTCGCGTCGGCTGCTGCGTCCAGGCTGGAAGCGGTTCGATGGGAGGCGCCGAACTGCAAGCCGTGAGAACCTGGATCACAATGACGAAAGCGCACCGGGAAAACAACGCCGGAATCGCCCGCAAAATCGCCCGCAATTTCAACCACGAATTCAGCCGGGACTTCAACCGCGACTTCAACACCGAAAGCAACCACCCACTTCTCACCATAATTTAGGCTTTCACAGTCACCTGCGAATGAGAAGAAAAAAATGACAAGAACTTATTCCACCGATATGAAGACACGGCACCAAGACAAAATGATAAAGACCTTAAAATGATAAAGACTTTATAAAAGACTGAATATAAGGACTGAAAAAGAGACTGAATAAAAGACACAATCAATTCAGAGTGAAAGCAGAATGAAGACTCAAAGTATTATCGCAACCTTGGGGGCTTTCTTGGGGGCTTTCTTGGGGGCTTTCTTGGGGGCTTTATGGTTGAGCCACCAAACCCTCGCATCCGAAGCCGACGTTCCATCAACAGCCGATCAAACCGCCGCTCAAACTACGGAATCGACCACCAGCATCCACTGGCAAGCGACCACCGTGACGCAAACCCGCGGACCCTCAGCCCCGCCCAGCTATATCGCCAGCCCTTCCAATGCCCTCTCCAAAGACCCCGAAATCAAGACCTCATTTACGACGACGGCATTTCTCGGCCTTGGACTCTGGCCAAGTCTTGAAGTCTACGTCAATCCTGAAATTTCCGCCGGCTCAGGCCTTAGCGATACACGCGGCATCGCTGGCTTCCCCAATGGGGAAATCTACCGGGTCGACTCACCAGGCACCAAATTCGAGGTGTCGCGCGTCTATATGCGATCACATATTCCCTTGAGCGATGAACTGGAAACTGTGGAGGACGGACCCAACCAGGCCCCAGGGCGCATCCCTGCCCGTCGCATCACCGTGGTGGGGGGAAAATTTAGCTTGAATGACTTTTTCGACCTCAATACATACGCCCACGACCCACGCAGCCAGTTCTTGAACTGGGCTCTGATGGATAACGGCGCCTGGGATTACGCGGCTGATACGCGAGGGTATACGGTGGGCCTGATGATTGAATACCATGATCATGATTTCGCCACCCGTTTTGCCACCGTGTTGGTGCCTGAGTCGGCCAATGCAATGACCTTGGACTACAACTATCCACGTTCGCGCGGTTGTAATTTGGAATTTGAATGGGGAGAGCAAATCCAAGGACATCCGGGACGGCTTCGCCTTTTGGCCTATGCCAACCACGCGCATATGGGAAGTTACGACGAAGCCGTAAAGCTGGCCGGCAGCCAGGCCCCTGACATCACGGCCACGCGCGATGACAGCGTGGGCGGCGGAGCCGCCACGGGTGGCCGGGTCAAGTACGGCCTGGGACTCAACTGGGAACAGGAGCTGGCCAAGTCCCTGGGTTTCTTTAGCCGAATCGGCTGGAACGACGGCAAGACCGAGTCTTGGGCCTTCACGGAAATTGATTCCACCCTTTCGTTCGGCTTGTCGTGGAAGCCCTTTGAGTCGCGGGCCGATCGCTGGGGATGGGCCTTCATCTATAACGAGATTTCGCCCGACCATCGAAACTATCTGGCCGCCGGGGGGCTTGGTTTCATTATCGGCGAAGGAGGCCTCACCTACGGTCCGGAAGAGATTTTGGAAAGTTACTATTCCCTGTCTGTAACTACCGGGCTCTCAGCCAGCCTTGATCTTCAGGAAGTGATCCACCCCGCTTACAACGTTGATCGCGACCCCATCACGATCGGCGCCCTGCGCTTCCATTACGAATATTAAAACCTGCTTAAGGCCCATCTTGCCGATAATGCGCTAAAGGAAAGCGCCAAGGGGACCTTGAAAAGATTTCTGGTTCGAGGAAAACCTTTCAATGGATGAAAAATAAATTTTGGATTTTACGCGGTACCCCTTATCTTCTTAGCGCTCACTCAAACTGGCAAGCAGGGGGAGCACAAGCACAACAGCAGAAGAGATACAAAAGCAGAGACGCAAAAGCGAAGACAGCACAAGCAGAGACAGCAAACGTTCGACATTGGGTCTCTCAAAAAGAAAGAAGAACAAAACAATTTGGAGGCCCTAATGAAGAAGATTATGCCAATGAAAAAGATTGTAAAAAGACTTGGAATGAGCGCGATCACTGTCTGGACGATGTCCACTCCCATGGGTACGCTGCACGCCGAAGAGCTGACTGGTGCGCCCGTGGCGGATGCCCAATCGATTGTGAAAGTCCTTCGTAAGAATCGGCCGACGGCCTTGGAGGGTCTGTTCCAAAATCTTGACGAGGCTCAACGGGAAGATCTCATAGTGGAGGTCCGCCAAGCCCTGGCCAGCGAGCAAGAAAGAATTAAGGACCTGTCAGCAGAAATCGACAAAGGCAACTACAATAAGAAGCGCACCCTGCGGATGCTGACAGCCGCCTCCGTCACTGCCGCGGTGGTTTTCACGGTAGCAGCTGGTTTGAGCCCCTATGGACCACCCGCAGGTTACCGGGCACCCGCGCAGCCAAGTGCTGAACCAGCCCCTGCACCCAAAACTGCATCGGAACAACCCAGGCTCCATTCGCGCGTCCTCAAAAAAGTCACGGCCTATTACCAAGAAGTGTCCAAAAGAGTGTCCAATAGAGTATTGGGCCCTTCGAGATATCAAGCGTTCCCAAGTTGGAAGACTCTAGTTCTCTCATCAACGGCGGGTGTGGCAACGGGCATTGCCATCGCTACCGAAATCGCGCTCAATAACTTGCCTGATGATAACAGCGAGGCCCTGGTGGACAGCAAAGCTAACGCTGAACTCACGGTGTTTCGGATGCAGCGAATTCTCACGGCCTTGGCACTCTCTTTCGATGCGGACGAAGCACACAGCTACCTTTGGTGGTCGATCTAGTGCCTTTGTCGATCTGAAACCTTTCGTCGCAGTCGTGGCTGACCTTTTTTGTCACTCCCCTTTGAAAATTCTGAAATCCTTACTGAGGCCAACATGGCCTCTTTAAGAGTTTTTAGAACAGTCTATAATGGCCGGTGGTCGAAACTGACACTCGAGAAACATTGAGAATCGCTAGGAACTACAGTGACGAGGGGAAGTTGAGAATGACAAAGCTTTACCAGATGTTTGTTGGCACAATTTTATGCCCTATGCTGTGCGTTTCCATCGTGACGGGGTCCATGGTTTCGCTTTTATCCAGCCGCAGTTGGGGGTGGGACCTCGCGGACGAGCTGACGGGGGATAGGGAAATCTACGAAACGTATCACCCCTTGTGCCAAAATCTAGGGACTTTAAATCCCGACGCCAACAACCACTTTATGCCGTTCCCCAACCCGATATTCAACACGGGTCTTCGAGAGGCTTTTCAGCTTCGTGTTTTTCTGAAAGGAAGAGAGTTAGTCCGAGTCCTTGAAAGCGAAGGTTATGAAAAGGCGATGCAGGATTGCTTTCATGATGACGAAAAATCAAAGACCCTATTCACGACCGAGCTTATTAGACAGGACATCGGTGGCAAATTCTCAGGCGGCGCTTTTTGGGCCGGCAGCGTCCTCGTGACGGGAAGAATCATGTCAATTTTGCTAGAGGCAATAGCCAAGCGTGGGAAGTGGTGGAAACGAGGGGCCTACGGTTTTGTCGGGGTGACCTTATTTGTCGGAGCTGTGTCAGCCCTGATCGAGGTGTATCAGCGCCTGCATCCGGAGCAGCGGCGCAAAGAACAAGAAAAAGCGCAAATCATGTCCGTTGTGGTATTGCTCGACCAACAGATTGGCATGCTGGAAGCGGACTTGGCCGCTCATCCCAATGCCAAGCCGGCCGACATCGAAAGACACAAAACGGTGATCCAAAAAATGCGCGAGCAACGGGTAGAGCTTGTCCAAGAGCTAGCAGCTTTGGAGCATCCAAACTCTCCTGAAGCGGAGCCAAAAACCACTGTGACGGACCCAAAATCTCCGACGGCGGATCCGAAAGCACCTAAGCTGCAGGTAAACCTCCTGTGGAACGGCCAAATAACTTCAGAACCGCAAGCGGCAACCAACGCGCCGGTTAAATAACTCGGTTGCCCTTCGTTGCCCCCTTCCCCGGTTTTGACAGTTGACCTCCTGCTGAACTTACCTGATGATTTTTTTGGCAGGAGGGGGTCATGCCGGCATTTATCATTGGGCTGCTTCTATTTTTCACTTCGATTCAAGCCAAGTCGGTGCCTTCGGCACCTCCACAGTCCAAGTCGGTGCCTTCAGCGTGGGCGGC
>PSRN01000009.1 GCA_003176075.1 Bdellovibrio sp. | reverse complement strand
CAGTTGCTCGACGATAATGTCTTTGATTTTCGGGTTGAGTGCCATATTTGATCCTCCGGTTTGCAGTTCCATAATTGTAATGAGCTCCTTCTATTGTTTATCACTCACTATTTATCCGTTATTATTGGTCTATCCGTTCAACTATTTACGACATTACAAGTCCGCCATTGACCGCCAAAGTATGTCCCGTCACATAACTGGCCTCCTCGCTCAGGAGGAAAGCCACGGTCGAAGCGACTTCCCTGGCCTCGGCAATTCGACCGAGGGGGATTTTTTCCAGTATTTCCTTTTTTACCTCTTCCGGGAGGTTTTCCGTCATGTCCGTGGAAATAAACCCGGGGGCAACGCAATTCACACGAATGCCGCGGGAGGCGACCTCAAGCGCTACCGACCTGGAAAAGGCCTCCAGGCCTGCCTTACTGGCGGCATAATTGGCCTGACCCGCGTTTCCCGTGTGTCCGATCACGCTTGAAACATTCACAATGGCGCCGCGACGGGCTTTTAAAAACATTTTTAAACAATAACGAGTCACCAAAAAGGTGCCGCGCAAATTGGTTTGTATGACTTGGTCAAAATCCTCAGTCTTCATGCGCAGAAGAAGATTATCCCGGGTGATGCCGGCATTATTCACCAAACCCTCAAAGCGCTCCCAGCGGGAAAAGACAAATCCCAACGCCTCTTCGACACTGGCCTCTGTAGCCAGGTTGATCTTGAAAATGAAATGCCCTTGGCCGGGAAGACGAGCCAGCAGCTTTTGAGCGGCCTCTTCATTCGTTGAATACCCCAACGCCAGTTCAGATCCGCGGGTCGCCAAATCCTCGGCAATGGCCGCACCGATGCCCCGACTGGCACCGGTGATTACAATCTTTTGTCCAGTGAGGCTGTTTTTCACTTCCGCTGTTTCTCCATGGCCCAGGACAAATTGTCTTTAGTCACAGGCTTTTTCAATAGTTTTAAGGTCGTCCAAAGAATTGGTATTGAAGACGTGGAAGAATTCGCTGTCAATTTTTTTAAGGAGTCCTTGAAGCACCTTGCCAGTTCCCAGTTCTATAGCCTTGCTGAGCCCCATTTCTTGCAGGGTTTTCATGCTCCTATTCCATTGCACGGGGCGCGAAACTTGCTGAATCAGGTTCTCTCGCAAATTTTCCGGCTGGGATTCGGCTTTGGCAGTGAGGTTCTGAATCACCGGAAACGAGGTTGCTTGAAACTTAATCTGGTTCAGGACTTCGCGCATCTTGTCTTCGGCCGGTTTCATCAGTTCGCAGTGAAAGGGCGCGGATACTGAAAGCGGAATCAATTTCATTCGAGGAGGGGATTCTGGCCATAAATCTTCGGCTTTCACTCCATTCACCAGCCATTGCAGGGCCTTTTGCGAACCGCTAAGGACAATTTGTCCCGGGCAATTGAAATTGGCGGGGCTTAGGGGAGCAAAGCCTGATTTCTTTACGACGTGCCGGCAAAGTTCTTGCGCTTGTTCCTCGTTGAGCCCCAGCAGCGCTGTCATTCCTCCTTCACCAACAGGTACTGCGGATTGCATGGCCTGACCCCGCGTGCGAACAGCAAGGACTGCCTGATAAAAGGGAATAACTCCGGCGGCGACCAAGGCGCCGTATTCTCCCACCGAGTGGCCAGCACAAGCCTCAACTGTGGGGTTGAACCTTTTCTTAATGACTTGCCAGGTTGCAATAGACACGGTTAAGAGACAGGGCTGAGTATTCTCAGTCAGCGCCAGCTCCTCCACAGACCCCTCGAAACATAATCGTTTAATATCAAAACCAAGAAAGTCAGAAGCCTCCTCGAACACCAATCGGGCTTCCGCAAACTCATCAATCAAGAACTTTCCCATGCCTGGTTGTTGGCTTCCTTGACCCGGGAACAAGATCGCGAATGGCATGTTTTCTCCCTGTTCAAATGAAGAATGTAAAGCAAGAACCTAATACCGAAGGAGACAACTTCCCGCCGTTAATCCCGCCCCAAAGGCGGTCAAAAGAATCAACTGGCCCCGTTGAATACGCCCGTCTCGCACGGCCACATCAAAAGCGGTGGGAACCGTCGCCGCCGAGGTGTTGCCCATTTCATGGACGATGCTGACCACCTTTTCTTTTGGAAAAGAAAAATGGTCGGCCACTGCTTCCATTAATCGCCAATTCGCTTGATGAGGGACCAGCCAAGAAACATCGGCCGCCGAGAGCTGATTTTGATCCAAAACTTCCTGGCAGCAAGCCGACATGGTACGGACGGCATTTTTGAAAATTTCCCGACCCTTCATGCGGACATATTGCAGGTCTTCGTCGAGGACCTTTTTTGTGAAGGGAATTTTGGATCCCCCGGCCGGCAAAACGAAAAGATCACCCAGGGATCCTTCCGCTCTCAGATGAGAGCTAAGAATGACGTTGGCATCGTTCTCCTTTGCTCTCTCGATGATAAAAGCGCCGGCCGCATCGCCAAACAGGATGCAAGTCTCGCGATCCTTGTAATTGATGTAGCGGTGGATGATTTCAGCTCCGAGCACTAGAATTGTCTTGTACATTCCCGTACGGACAAATTGATCGGCCACGGCAAGCCCATAGACAAAGCCCGAGCAGGCCGCCGACAAGTCAAAAGCCGGTATGGTCTTACAGCCCAATTTGTTCTGTAGTTCACAGGCCGACGAAGGCATCACCTGATCGCCGGTCACGGTGCAAAAGATAATCAATTCCAATTCCGCAGCTGTCTTTCCCGCCGCTTGTAACGCCCGTTGAGTGGCTTGGAAAGCCAAGTCTGACGTCACTTCGTTGTCAGCGGCGATGTGGCGCCGTAGAATGCCAGTGCGTTCTCGAATCCATTGGTCGTTCGTATCGACCAGTTTTTCCAAGTCCTGATTGGTCAGAACTTTTTCAGGGAGGTAGGAGCCAGTTCCAGCTATCCGCGAGCGGTATAACGACATCGGATCACTCTTTGGTGGCCGCGCTGATCTGTTGTCCTTTGTAGTAGTACGCGCCGTCCGCGCCTTTGAAGGCCCGGTGGGGACGCACCAGTTCTTTTGATTTGGCATCGATCGCCCAAGCAGGCTGGCTTAAGCCATCGTGACTTCGGCGCATATTGCGTCGGGATCGGGATGTTTTCTTCTTAGGCGTTGGCATAAGTTCACCTCGTTCAGCACACTTTTTGTGGAATCTTTCTAAAAGATCCCACACTCTAGTGGCCCAGGGGGGTAAAAACAAGGTTTTATTGATAGGGGCTTCGGGTTCGCGAGCGCTCTCCCATGTCAATCAAATCGCGATGGAACAAGCTAAAATGAGGACGCCGCAGGCGTAAAATCCAAGTCTGATGTGCGCTGAAAGATTGATCAATCCTTTGTTGGTTTTTGTAAGCTCTTGAGGACGTGGAAAGGTTGCGTCTTATCTTCCATTGGCTCATCGTAGCCAAACGAGCGGCCCGCCACGCTGATCTTGCACTGAAGGCACCGTCCCTGAGGATCGACCGAAGGTGAGGGGACCGACGGCCGAGTTGCCGCAAGCAGCTCATGAAGATACTCACCCATGTCGAAGAATTGACCATGATATTCACAGACCGATGGTGAATCCTCAGTCATATCAGAAACATGATTCGCCTTGCTAAAGAAGCTATTTCTCGGCGTATCCATCGCCGGAAGCAGCAGTTCGCGAAATTTCTCATCCAAGACAAAGCGGAAGTCCTCGCCACATCGCGAACAAAGCTCGGGAGCCGCGGTTTTGAGCCAACCCCGCAATTCAAAGGTTCCAGATGACAGAGGTTGAATGGAAAATTCACAAGAAAGGGGATTGTCTTCGATCAGATCATTCAAGACACCATGCAAATCTTCAGTTTTTTCAGAGACTTTCCAGGATCGCCCCTGTTCCGGAATCTCAAGCAAATTGATTTTCATCCCGCGAATATAGAGTGCTTCGAACGATCTGTCGAGGGGGTCCGACCTTTCTAAGGACGGAGTCGACTTTTACCCCTTTCCGCCAGTCTGCAGGGCATTTGTCACTAGCGATTATTTTCAAAGAATATTCACTCTGAGTTAAAGATTATTCCTCTATTGCTCGAGTCTCATCTCTTGTTCCAAGATCAGCTCATCGAGAAAGTTGAGAGCAAATGGTTCAAAGATTTTTCACGAGTTTCCTTTTCTTTGTGATGATTGCGACGAGCTTCAATTGCCTTGGGTTCGACAAGGCACCATGGTCTTCGCCAGAGGATCCAGATAAGTCCGTTTCTCAGGTGGTTTTGTTGATCCTGCACTGTGCGCAAGGTCTTAAAGCCCATGAAAATCCGCAGAATGTCATCGAGGCTTTACCTATCTTAGCTCGCAAAGATCTATTTTCTTCACTGGATCAAATGATCTCTGCCTCGGAACCTCTGACTTTCTTCATGAGCAACATTGCCGAGGATCATCAGAAGATCGACCGGGTGCCGGCGGCCTTGAAATGGATTTTTGAGAATATTAAACCGGAGCAAGACCTTCACCTCAAGTTGGTTCTGATTGCCCTTGTGGTGGCGCGCATTGAATCCCTGGGAAGCATCTTCGATCAAGCCGGACTGCAGACTATGGAGATTCTCCTTGAATCCGATTTTGCGATGGTGCGAGCCGCCGCTGCCCGGGCGCTCAATCAAACACTTTCCGCCTTGGATTTCTGGAGCTTAGTGGATAAGGCGTTCTTTAAGCGGCTGAAGAAAAAAATTGCGAGAGAAGTCGACGGGCAGGCCAAGGGTGAGCTTCAAGGTCTTCTTCTTCAGATGCAGTCACCTCACACTGGATCTCGGGAAACGCCTACCGATCATCCGGCCGAAGCGCTTGAGAGGATCAATGTTTCGCAAACAGCTTTGAGCGCGATCTCGTGCAAGCTTGTTCATTTGCAGCATTGAGGGCAAGGACGAACCACGCCATATGCCTTATGGCGCACCAAATGATGAGATGGACTGACAAGATACAGGGCCTGGCGGGCCTGGCACCTTATTTTCAATTGCTTCTCCAAAGGCCAAGTCCATATTCGAGTTGTGACGGGCTTTCTTTCATCATTCTCGCAATTGCCCGACGTTCATGTTCGGCGCCAAAGGAATTAGAGCCGTAAATGCTTAAGAATAAAGCCAATAAACCGGAACTTGTACGCATGGCACCCACCTTTACGGAACAAAAAGATCTTCAGCTTTCAACTTGGACTTGATTATTTTGAGGTCAAGAAGCTGATCGATCAATTCTTGCCAGCGGCTTTTTTCCATTTTTCCGAGACCCTGTTTCTTCGTCCACTCGTTTTCAACGTATTTCTTCTGCAGCTCCGCGCTCGCCTTAAAGGTCGCTTCGTCCATCGAGGGGTTCAACTGATGCATGGCTCGATTCACCGCCTCCGGATGGGCCAAGTAATCAAGCCAGCCCGCACGCACGGCCTCGACGAATTTGCGGACCTCTTCGGGGCTTCCTTGCAAGCGCTTTTTTGAGGTGATGAGGACGGTGTTGTACGGGCGCCAACCTGAATCGGCCACCAAGAAGAGTTTCACTTTGAGGTGGGCCTTCTCAGCCAGCAGGGGTTCGGAGGTCATGAATCCCTGCTGGGCGAGGAAAGGATCCTTTTGAAAGGGCCCGATGCCTCCCAGGTATGGAGCAATGCGAATTTTGAGGGGACCGTATTTCTTCGCCAAAAATTGCGTATAGGAAGAACCAGACTGCCAGGAAAGAGTCGCTTTTTCATCTTTGAACAGATCGGCCAGGCTTTGATAATTTCTTTCGGCGTGGGCCAAGATCGCCAAGGGATCTGTTTGGTAGGTGGCAAAGAGGGCCACCACGTCAGTTGCGCCCCGGTCATGGGCGAGAATCACTTCGTCGCCGCTGACGATGGCATATTCAGTTCGTCCGGTTGCAACCATTTGAATCGTTGGGGCGGTGGAACCTCCGGGAAGAATTTCAACGTCAAGACCCTGTTGTTTGAAAATGCCGTTTTGTTCGGCGGCATAAAAGCCGCCAAATTCGGGTTCTGGCACCCAGTTGAGGGACAAGCGAAGTTTGCCATTTGCCAAGGGGCTGTTGGAGACAGCGTGGGCGGCGAAGCCGCCACAGGCCCAGATAAAACCGACAAGAAGGCCTTGAAAAACAAGGCGCTTCGGGTGACCGAAATTCAAAAAAACGAAATTCGAGAAAAAGAAAATTTCTTTCATGCATCCTCCAAAAAGTAAGGCCGTTGGCGTGCCACAAGAGCCTGACACAAGTCCACGGTTTTAACCAGGATCAGTCCCAAAATGGCGGACAAGAAAACGGCGCTAAAGACGATATCCACCCGCTGTTGCATGCGGGCCGAGTCAATAAGGCTGCCGAGTCCGCCACCGGCGATAAATTCCCCGACAATAGAGCCGATCACGGAAAGCCCCGCGGCCATGCGAAGTCCCGCAAAAATGGCGGGCAGGGCGTGGGGAAGGGCCAGGCGAAGCAGCTGCTGCCAGCGAGTGCTTTTAAGCACAAAGAAAAGCTCCTGCAACTCGGTCGGCACTTGCTCAAGACCCATGAGAGTATTGGCCAGTACTGGAAATACGGAAACTATAAAAGCCGAAGTCCTCACGGTCACTGGTCCGAAACCGAACCAAATGACAAGAAGCGGAGCAATGGCCACGATGGGCACCGTTTGAAATAAGAGCGTGAAGGGATAAACAGCCTGACGAACAAGTGAACTGAGTGAAAAGAGAAAGGCCAACGAGAGACCAAACACCAGGCTCATGAAAAGGCCCGCGAAGCTGGTCGCAGCGGATTCAAGGAAGGCCCTTGCAAAGCTTCCCGCGTCTTCCTTCAATTCAAGGGCCATGTGCGATGGGGCGGGAACCAAGTACGCTGAAAGCCAGCCCTGATCCACGCTGATCTCAAGAATTCCCAAAAACAGACAAACCAAAACAAAGGGAGGCCAAAAAGATGTTTTCAAATAACACCCGTGGCGGCTCCGCCGCCCACGCTAATTTCCAAAAATGGATTCAGCCGCTTCAGCTCATCAAAAAATTCCTGCGCCTGTCGAAGTGATCGAGTGCGGGTTTTTTGCAGGGTGACTGTGGGAAATGTAACTTGCGTGTCTTTGATCAATTTCCCCCCCTGACTCAAAAAAACAATCCGGTCCGCTAAAAACACAGCCTCCGACAGGCTATGGGTCACGAAGAGGACGGTCAAGTCCCTTCGCCCCTCGCAGAGCTCGCGAAAATCCTCCTGCAGACGAAGACGGGTGGGTTCATCCAGGGCGGAAAAGGGTTCATCCATCAAGAGAAGATGCGGCTCTGAAACCAGGGCTCGCGCCAAAGAGACGCGCATTTTCATCCCGCCT
>PSRN01000277.1 GCA_003176075.1 Bdellovibrio sp. | reverse complement strand
GAACAGGCGCGTTCGGATCCCAACCGGGTGGAGGCCATCCGTCAATCTTCATTCCCAAGCTAAGTCCCATTTCAGTCAGGATTTCCTTGATCTCGTTTAAAGATTTTCGCCCGAAATTCTTTGTTTTCAACATTTCGGCTTCCGTTCGTACAACCAGTTCGCCGATGTATCGAATGTTGGCGTTCTTCAAACAATTCGCGCTTCGAACTGAAAGCTCAAGATCGTCCACCGATCTAAAGAGATTATCGTTGAGAACAGGAGACCGGATATCCCTTGTCTCTTCCGCAGGTTCAAGGGATTCATCGAACGTCAAAAAGATCTGAAGTTGCTCTTTCAGGATCTTTGAGCTCAATGAAACCGCCTCTTCCGGCTTCAGAGACCCATCAGTCCAGACTTCAAGGGCTAAGGCATCATAGTCTGTTCTTTGACCAACGCGAGCATTTGAAACCGAGTAATTCACTTTGCGGACGGGGCTATACAGGGCATCCACGGGAATAAATCCCACCGGATAACTCGACTCACGAATCTCAGCCGCATCATAACCACGTCCGAAGGAAACAATAATTTCGACATTAAAAACGGCATTGGCACCCAAAGTTGCGATTTGCTGTTCGGGATTTAGAACCTGCAAGCGGTCCGTCACCTGAATATCGGCGGCCGTAACCTTCCCCGGTCCCTTCTTTGAAATTCTCAGGGTGTGAGGCTCAGAGTCGAAATGACGGAACCGCACTTCCTTCAAATTCAAGATAATGTCCGTAACGTCTTCCAACACATCAGGAATGGTTGAAAACTCATGAAGGACTCCTTCAAATTTCACGGCCGATACGGCCGAGCCCATCATGGAACTTAGAAGAATACGCCGAAGCGAATTCCCGAGGGTCACACCATAGCCCCGTTCGAGTGGGCGAATGATGAACTTCGCGTAATCCTCACGAATGGATTCCTTGTCCACCTCAAACCCTTTGGGCTTAATGAGATCTCTCCAAAATTTGTAATAATGCTCATGCATGCTAAAAATCTCCCGACTGTGCGTATTTATCGAGAATAGTACTCAACGATCATGTTCTCTTCAACTGGCAAGGTCACTTCGTCTCTCGAAGGCGGGTCTTTTACTGTCCCCTTATACGATGCATGATCGGCTTCCAACCAAGCCGGTATCGTCCGCCTTGAAACAGACTGAATCGCCGACTGCACCTTGACGAGTTGGCGACTCTTTTCCCTCACCTCGATCACGTCACCCTTTTTAACGTTGAAACTCGGGATGTTCACCCGCGAACCATTCACGAGAATATGGTTATGACAGACCAGGAGTCTTGCCTCCCGACGTGAACTCCCAAAGCCCAAGGTATACACGACATTATCCAGTCGCGATTCCAAAAGTTTTAACAAGGCTAAGCCGGTCACGTCGTTTGATCGATCCGCCAGCGCGAAGTATCGGCGGAACTGTTTCTCATCGACCCCGTAATATCGCTTGGCCTTCTGCTTTTCTCGCAGCTGCAACGCAAATTCAGAGAATTTTAAGCGTGACTGGCCATGTTGACCGGGCGGGTAAGGCCTTCGCTCAAATGAACATTTATCGGTGTAGCAACGGTCGCCTTTCAAAAAAAGCTTCATATTTTCCCGACGACACAGCTTGCAAACCGACTTCTTCACACAACTCATATTGGCTCCTTAGATTCTTCTTCGCTTCGGCGGACGGCAGCCATTGTGAGGGACAGGAGTTACATCTTTTAGACTGATGATCTTAAGCCCTGCAGCTGCAATTGCTCGAACTGCGGGTTCACGACCGGCGCCTGGCCCCTTGACAAAGATCTCAACGGCCCTCATTCCAGCTTCCGCGGCCTTTCGGCAAGCGTCCTCTGCTGCCACCTGAGCGGCAAAGGGCGTTCCCTTTCTGCTCCCTTTAAATCCCAAGTGTCCAGCAGACGACCAGCAAATGGTTTCGCCCGCGGGATCGGTAATGGTGACAATCACATTGCCAAATCCTGATTGAATATGACACTGACCAACCGAAACTGCCTTCTTGAGCTTGCGCTTGGTTGGCTTCTTCTCAACTGCCTTTTCCTTTTCGTTACTCACCCTAGCACCTCATTAAACTAAACTGCTTTTTTCTTATTGGCCACAGTCTGCCGCGGACCTTTGCGGGTCCTCGCATTGGAGCGCGTTCGCTGACCTCGAACCGGCAGGCCTTTGCGATGCCGAATCCCTCGATAACAGTTGAGATCCATCAGACGCTTAATTGAAAGTCCCACTTCCCGCCGAAGGTCGCCTTCAACCTTAAAGTTACTTTCAATGACGGCCCTGACCTTTGCGACCAGTTCATCAGTTAATTCATCGGTCCTCAGAGCCGGGGGCACTGAAGCTTGTTGGCAAATCCAACGGGCTCTGGGTCTACCGATTCCAAAAATGTATGTGAGGGCCACTTCGACTCGCTTATTCCGGGGCAAATCGACGCCAGCAAGACGAGCCATACTTTATCCCTGCCTTTGCTTATGCTTTTTATTGGCGCAAATCACACGAATTACGCCCTTTCGTTTAATGACCTTACACTTATTGCAAATCTTCTTTACCGAAGGTCGAACTTTCATTGGACACTCCACAAACTCAGCGAAATGAAAATAAATAGCAGCGGATGATATCAGCGAGAAAAATGAAAGTCACGCTCAAACCATACCCTTTTCCAGTTCATGTAACACCTTTTCCGCGTCCCGATTGCCGTCAATCTCAACCAAACGGCCCTTAGCTTTATAGTAGGCTTTCAGGGGCGATGTTGAATTCATATAGGTCGTCAGCCGATTCTCAATGACGTCTTCCTGATCGTCTTTTCGTTGAATCACTTTCCCGCCACAGCGGTCACAAACCCCCTCCTTCTTCGGAGGAGACGATAGAACATGATAAACCTGACCACAATTTGAACAAACTCGACGGCCAACAAGCCGTTCCTTCAAAATTTCGAAGGGAACTTCCAACGAAAATACTTTATCAACTTTAATCCCGGTCCGCCGCAACGCACTCTCCAAGGCTTCCGCTTGCGGGATGTTTCTAGGAAAGCCATCGAGAATAAAGGGTTTCCCACCGAGTGATTGAAGTTCTTCCTCCACCATTCCCACCACAAGCTCGTCAGGTACGAGGCTCCCCCGGTCCACGAAACTCTTGGCTTTCAAGCCCAGTTCCGTCTGATTTTGGATCGCCGCTCGAAACAGATCTCCAGTACTCACTTGGTGATAACCTTTACGGCCGACCAGAAGAGCGGACTGAGTCCCCTTCCCCGCTCCAGGTGCACCGAATAGAATAATATTCATTAATACTGCACCCTTCGACTGCGGATCTTCGCGCCTTTGAGGAATCCCTCATATTTCTGGGTTAACAGATGTGACTGAATCTGTTGGCTGGTATCCAAGGCAACCCCAACGAGAATCAATAGGCTTGTGCCGCCGAAATAAAATGGCACCTTCACCAAACTCATCAAGACTTGAGGAAGAACACAAATCACGCTCAAGTAGATGGCTCCGCCCACATTGACTCGATCCAGAACCTTCTGAATGTAATCCGAGGTGCTTTTGCCCGCCCGAACGCCAGGAATAAAACCGCCGTATTTTTTCAAATTATCAGCGACTTCCGTCGGATTAAAAACGATCTCCGTATAGAAGAAACAAAAGAAAATAATGAGGCTGACGAACAAAATATTATAAATGATGCCCGACGGGCTCAGCGTATCCTGCAATGCTTTAAGCCAACCCGCCTGAGAGAATTGCGCCATGGTGGCCGGGAACATCAAGAGCGAAGACGCAAAAATGGGGGGAATCACCCCTGAGAAATTGATTTTGATTGGAAGATGACTCGAAGGCAGGTTCATCGCCTGCATTCCTGAACCCCGCTGCGAGTATTGGATGGGGATTCGCCTTTGCGCCACTTCCATGAAGATCACGGCCGCGATTATCAAGACCATAAACCCAACCAGCCCAAGGGCCACTGCGCTCGTGATTTCATTGGTGGAAATCAAAGTCCAAAGGCGTGTGGCTCCCGAAAGGGTTGAAGACGCAATACCGGTGAAAATGATAAGACTCGATCCGTTGCCGATTCCCCGATCGGTGATTTGCTCTCCCAGCCACATAATAAAACAGGTCCCCGCCGTGAGAGTAAGGACTGTCATAATCTTGAACGGCATGAATCCACCAACCACCGGCGATAGCACCAGGCTTTTTCCACCTTGGGTTGAGTTGGCAAGCCAAGAACTGATGCCGTAACCCTGAATGATCGCGAGGGCTACCGTCGCATAACGGGTATACTGGTTAATTTTTCTTCGCCCGTGCTCCCCTTCTTTCTTCAAGGCCTCTAAAGTTGGAATCGCCGAGGTCAGGAGTTGAAAGATGATCGAAGCCGAAATATAGGGCATGATCCCTAGTGCAAAAACTGAGAACTGCGACAGGGCTCCACCAGTAAAGGTATTAAATAGACCAAAAATCCCGGCACTTTGCGCTTGAAAAAAGTCAGTCACAGCATGGCTGTCAACGCCCGGCGTGGGAACATGCACTCCCAAGCGATAAATTGCGAGCATCGCTAAAGTGAATAATATACGCCGAGATAGATCAGAGTTTTTCGCCGCGTCCGCCAAGTTTGCCACTAATTCATGACCTCTCTATAATTTCAGGATTTCAGTTCCAAGACTTCAGTTTTCCCGCCAGCTTTTTCAATGTGCTCTTTTGCCTTTGTACTGAATCGATGCGCTCGGACAGTGAGAGCTTTGCTCAGGGTGCCCCGCGAAAGAATCTTCACCGGACCCTTGTGAATAATTCCTGACTTCACAAGCTCTTCCGGACCGATGACACCCTCCAAACGATTCAATTGATCCAAGTTAACAATGGAGTATTCAGTGCGAAAATCCTTATTGTTGAATCCGAACTTAGGGAGCCTGCGTGAAAGCGGACTTTGCCCACCTTCAAAACCCCGGCGCACACGGCCCCCGGAACGAGCAATTTGTCCCTTATGGCCCTTGGCTGAGGTTTGTCCCAAGCCTGACCCTCTCCCTCGACCGAGCCTCTTGCGATAATGTTTAGACCCCGGCACAGGGGCCAATTGAGAAAGAATTGCCATATTATTTTACCTCTGAACTTTCACTTCAACCAAATGCTGAACCTTGAGAATCTGTCCACGGTTCGCGGGATTATCACTAACGACCACGGATTTGTGACGCCCACGGAGGCCTAGGACCTTCATGGTGGCCCTCTGCGATTGAGTGCAACCTATAAGGGACCTCTTTTGAGTCACCAAAAAACTTTTTGCCATGTTAATTCCCTTTTACTCCAGCCTTAAGTTGTTTGAGGCCGTCCAAAGTTGCTCGTACTGCGTTGTGAGGATTTCTCGTCCCCACGCATTTCGTGAGAATGTCGGTGACTCCTACGGACTCCAGAACCGCGCGGACGGCTCCACCAGCAATAACTCCTGCGCCAGGCGCCGCAGGCTTCATAATCACTTTCGCAGCACCGAAGGTTCCGATGACTTCGTGAGGAATCGTCCCTTGCGACAACTCAACGCTCATGGATTTCTTGCGCGCAGAACGACTTGCCTTGCCGATCGCCTCAGGGACTTCTCCAGCTTTCCCAGTCCCGAAACCCACTTGACCGGCACGATCCCCGACAACGACGAGGGCCGCGAAAGAAAACCGCCGGCCTCCTTTGACAACCTTCGTGACTCGATTAATTGTCACAACTCGTTCTTCAAGTTCCACTGCCTGTTTTTCCACCGAATCCTACCTTTCTTGTTACCCGTGCCGGCTTCGCCGCCCACGCTTTACCCGTGCCGGCCCGCCGCCCACGCTTTACCCGTGCCGGCCCGCCGCCCACGCTTTAACCGTTGCGGCTTCGCGGCCCACGCTTTACCCGTGGCTTTTTAGAAACTCAGCCCGCCTGCCCGGGCTCCGTCAGCCAGGGCCTTGATCCGACCATGATAAACAAAGCCATTTCGGTCGAAAACAACAGCATTGATCTGCTTCGCCAAGGCCTTCTTGGCAACCAGCTGACCCACTTCTTCCGCCAGAGGCTTGCCAGACTTCCCGTCGATACCCAAAGATGAGGCCTCCACCAGCGTACGACCGACTGAGTCATCGATCACCTGAGCATAAATATGTCGGCCACTTCGAAAAACACAAAGGCGCGGCCTTTCCGCTGTTCCCTTAACCGTCTTCCGAATGCGAATTTTCTTCGTCAAACGATTAATCTGCTTGGCGCTCGTTTTCTTATGAAATTTCAGTCTCATATGATCCTCAATTGACTCACCATTTACTTAACTTACTCAATTCCTAACTACCTAACTACTACTATCACAACCTACCTACCTACTTACTAGCTGACTTCCCGGCTTTTCTACGAATGACTTCATCAGCATAGCGAATTCCCTTACCAAGATAAGGCTCCGGTGGTCGAAAACTTCTAATTTTTGCGGCAACCTGCCCAACCAATTCCCGGTTGGCGCCATTGATTGCAACACTCGTCTGCTTGTCGACCTTAATCTCTATTCCTTCAGGAATATTGAAAACGATGGGATGAGAGTAGCCCAATGACAATTCCAATTTTTTTCCGGCCACGTTCGCCCGATAACCAACGCCATGAAGCTCGAGATTTCTCGTAAATCCTTTACCAAGACCCGAGACTGCATTTTGCACAAGCGCCCGATACATGCCATGAAGCGATCGAGACTCCTTGGTCTCCGCCAGGCGTGTTAAGATGACTTTCTTTCCGTCCACCTTAGCCGTGACTTCTGGGCGCAATTTGATGGTCAGGCTTCCCTTGGGACCCTTCACCACCACCTCATTTTTTGGAGTCACATTCACTTGGATCTTTTCATCAAAATAGACAGGTGACCTACCGATTCGTGACATGAAACACCTACCACACCCGACAGAGAATTTCTCCGCCCACGTTTTTTTGTTTCGCTTCAATCCCGCTCATCAAACCTTGGCTCGTGCTAAGAATTGTCGTGCCGAGCCCGGATCGCACAACAGGGATCTCAGCTGCACGGACAAAAACACGGCGTCCTGGCCGGCTGACTCTTGAAATCGATGAGATGGCGTGATGACCGCCTTCATCGTATTTAAGATAAATTCTCATGATTCCTTGCTTGCTATCCTTGGCCACTTTATAGCTCCGAATGAAACCCTGCTTCTCAAGAATATCAGCAATACCAATACGAAGTTTTGAAGACGGAATGTCCACCTTTTCGTGTCGTGCATCACCAGCATTCCGAATTCGTGTCAAAAATTCTCCCACTTTATCCATACTTTAATTTCCTCACCAACTCGCCTTCGTTACACCAGGTAGCTTCCCATCAAGCGCCAACTTACGGAATGCAAGCCGACAGAGACCAAACTTGCTGTAATTTCCCCTTGGCCGCCCCGTCAGCTCGCAACGAGTTCTCACCTGAGTCGCCGAAGTTTTCTTAGGCAGGCTCTGCAATTTCGCACGAGCGATTGCGCGCTCTTCGTCGGCAAGTTTTACGTTGTTCGCCTTCTCGCGGAGTTCGTCGCGATAAGCCCTGAATTTCTGGGAAAGCGCACGTTTTCGGTTGTTCTTTTCAATACTTGCTTTGCGAGCCAAAATTCACCTTCCTTCGGAATTATTTTCTGAACGGCATTCCAAGGGCTTCGAGTAGAGCCTTGCCATCCGCGTCGTTACGAGCCGTTGTACAGATTGAAATGTTCATTCCTCGCACTTTATCCAAGCGATCATAGTTAATCTCAGGAAAAACAATTTGCTCCTTCAAACCCATATTGTAGTTACCTCGCCCGTCGAATCCCTTAGTCGGCAAACCACGGAAATCGCGCACTCGCGGCAACGCAAGGGACTGAAGGCGGTCAAGAAAAGCCCACATTCTTTCTTTGCGAAGAGTAACCCGAACACCAAGCGGAATACCGGCCCGGAGTTTAAAATTCGAAATCGCTTTCTTTGCCTTTGTGATCACCGCCTTTTGCCCGGTAATGGCTGTCACTTCATCCACCACCGAAACCAGTACTTTGGCGTTTGTCACCGCGTCGCTCGTACAAACACTCACGACGATTTTCTCAAGTCGTGGCACTTGCATGATGTTCTTCTTGCCGAGCTGCCTCTGCAGCTCGCCGGCGATTTCCTCGTTATACTTCTTTTTCAACCTGTTCATTGGAACCTCACAGTACTTCAGGAGCCAACGAAACAATTTTCACAAATTGCTTCGCGCGTAACTCCCTCGCGACAGGACCAAAAATTCGAGTTCCAATCGGCTCCTTCGCGGCATTAATCAGGACCGCCGAATTGTCGTCGAATCGAATGTAGCTTCCATCTGGCCGCTTTAGCTTGTGCACGGTACGAACCACGACAGCCTTTGCGACTTCACCCTTTTTGACCTTCGAATTCGGAAGAGCCTGCCGTATTGAAACGACAATGATATCGCCAATCGAGGCATACCTTCGTTTTGAGCCACCCAAGACCTTGATACACATCAATTCCTTGGCACCCGAATTGTCAGCGACGTTCAGTCGAGTCTGCATTTGAATCATCAATCACCTCAAGCCCGCGCCGTCTCAATTATTTCAATGAGCCTGAACCGCTTGGTTTTACTCAGCGGCCGGGTTTCTTGAATTCTCACCACGTCGCCCACCTTCGCCTGTCCTTTCTCATCATGAACTTTGAACACTGAAGTCCGTTTCATGTATTTCCCGTATTTCTCGTGCCTCACCGTTCGATAAACCAGCACAGAAATGGTCTTTGCCATCTTATTGCTGACAACTTGGCCTACTACATTGATCTTCCGGCCTCGTTTCTTAGGTGCTGCCGGATCACCATCTCTGCTTGGCATTTCGACTCCTTATTGCTTCTGCCTTTGGCCCGTGAGCGCTGTCTCAAGTCTCGCAAGATCCTTTCGCAGGATTCGGATTTGAACCGGATTTGCGAGTTGGCCCAAACTATTTTTCATGCGCGCATGAAACACCTCCGCTCGGAGTTCATCGCGCTTTTTTACCAGCTCCTGAACTGACAGATCTTTTACGTTTGCAAATTTCATCATCTTCTCCCGACCTACTCCCGCACCAAGAACCGCGTCTTAAACGGCAGCTTATGAGCGGCCCGCAAAAAAGCTTCTTGCGCCTGCTCCTTCGTCACGCCGTTCATTTCAAACAAAATCCTGCCAGGAAGAATCCGTGCAACCCAATATTCGGGGTTGCCTTTGCCGCTTCCCATCCGCGTTTCAGCGGCCTTTTTCGTCACCGGAGTTTCCGGAAAAACCCGACACCAGATTTTTCCTCCCCGCTTGATGGATCGCGCGATCGCAATCCGAGCCGCTTCCAGTTGACGTGCCGTCATGCGATTTTCCTCTATGGCTTGGAGGCCAAAATCGCCGAAATCCAGAGAGCTTCCACGAGAAGCCAGTCCCCGTGATCGCCCCACAAACTGCTTTCTCCATTTGACACGCTTAGGACTTAACACGTGCCGCCTCCTCAACTTCACGGGCAGACAAAATATCGCCCTTGTAGATCCACACTTTTAACCCAATAATGCCATAGGACGTTGACGCTTCGGCAGTTCCATAGTCAATGTCCGCCCGCAAGGTATGAAGCGGAACACTTTTTTCATTGTACCATTCACTGCGCGCAATTTCAGCGCCATCAAGACGGCCTGAAACGCGGATTTTCACTCCACGCACACCACCTTTAATCGCTGCCGCCATGGCCTTTTTCATGGCCCTTCGCCATGAAATCCGCTTTTCCAGTTGCTGGGCAATATTCTCAGCAACGAGTTGAGCGTCCACGTCGGGCTTTCGCACTTCCTGGATGCTTAGGAAAACCTCATTCGGAGTCAATTTCTGGACTTCGCTTTTGAGCGAGTCGATGCCGGTTCCCTTTTTTCCAATGACCACTCCAGGACGAGCGGTTGAAATGATAATTTTCACTTTATTGGCGGCACGCTCCATTTCAATTTTCGCCACACCGGCGTGCCTCAACTTACTTTTCAAGTAGTTTCTGAGTTTGATATCCTCATGCAAATTGTCGTGATAGAGCTTTCCTTTGGCGTACCAACGGGAATCCCAAGTTCGAATCACCCCAACACGAAGACCTACTGGATTAACCTTTTGACCCACTCTTACCTCTCATCCAAAATCAAATTAATATGACTCATGCGTTTTCGGACGCCCGTCGCACGACCCTGGGCCCGGGGGCGGAATCTTTTAAGAACAGGGCCCTCATCGACCGAAATCGTCTTGATATAGAGGCGGTCTAAATCAATAGTTTTCCGAAAATCGGCATTGGCTATCGCCGATTCCACCAACTTCTTAATCAAACCAGCTGACTTCTTATTCAAGAATGTGAGAACTTTTACCGCCTCATTGACATCATGGC
>PSRN01000315.1 GCA_003176075.1 Bdellovibrio sp. | reverse complement strand
ACCCCAATTCAATTGCTGGGTATTTACGGCCATTTATGTGACACTATGTCCCCGAATTTATGCGCGGCTGTATAAGACCGCTGATCCCGCAGGTCCCCGATTTCCTTTGTTTACAACTTCGATTGAATTAAGCGAACTCCAGACGAACGACAGAATCCCCACCAGCAAGATAAGAAGGACCGCGGTTAGGTTTCCACGTGACACCATTGCTTCGCCCTCACTTCATTATTAGCAGTTCAATAACTTCGCAGGCCCGTCTACATCCCCTGCGAGACGAAACCCGCTTGGACTAATTGACCGTCGAGCTTCTGAGCGCTCGATTCGCCAAAGCACCTTTCAATCACGGCAAGGAAATTCAACCTCAAGTTACTAAGGTCTCCAACTGTGGTTTTCATTTCTCGCGTGAACCGATCGACAATCTCATTCAACTTCACCTTGTTTTTTCGCACTAGATCCTCAATGACTTCCAGGTCGCCAGACGAACACCGACCTGTTTTCATTAAGATCAAGTCGATAATTTCTGGATGTTTCACGATGAGGTGTTTGAACATCTCTGGTTTGTATACCTGCAATCTATCTTCAAAGTCTTGCGGACTCGTAACTACGGAAGATTGCTCCAGAGGAATATTTAATCCGGTCATCGCCTTGGCTTTCTCATGAGCACACCTCAACTTCTTGGAAATCGAATTATAGGTATCCATGTCCTTTGTTGCCCGGGACGCCTTGTAGAACAAGGCAGCGGCCGTCCCTCCGATTAGGATTAGATCCGCCTCTTCATCGAGAAAGTTATCGATGGCTTGCAAGAATCGATTGAATTGATCAGCCGTAAATATCTTCATAAAGTGTTTGAAAATTTATTATAAGTCGATTCAAACACATCGAGACTCATATTCAGTTTTAGATGCCATTTTCTTGCCAAGGCAGGCGTGTTCCTTTCAACCAACTTTGCCTCAAATCCTTTCAGGTCATTTTCTTTCTCGAAGAAGAACGAATCGCGACGTCTCCGCTTGTCTTTCAGCCGTCTCGCTAAACCAGAAAGCTTTTTCTTTTTTGATAGCTCGGCCGTTAAATCCAGCAGAAACCCGAGCTCTTGTTTTACCTTTAACTTGCTGGCCCAGTAATTCAGCAAATCTGTACCCATTGCGCCCAACTTTTCAGTCAATAAAGGCAGCGTTCTCAGTAGAACAGGATTATTTTTTGATAAAGTGAGGGCTCGCACAAGCATCTCCTCCTTGGTGTTTGCCTTTTCAATTTGCAGTTCAGGAAAATCTCCCACTAGGGGAAGGACCTCCACCTCTGGAAATTCAGACAAAGCCCTCGCAGGAACGGTCGGCAAACCAAGACGATACTGAAGTTCTTCTTGTTCCGATCTTGAAATTGCCAAAGAAAAAACGGCTGTTCGCCCGATCAAGACGGATTTCACCAGGCCTTGTTTCTTTAGCTCATGTAGATAGGCGTAGGTTGTGGCGTAGGGAAGGCAGGACAACAGGGAAAGCTGGCGCACCGACCCTGCCAACTCGTCCACAATCAACAGCCTCATTAGCGCCTGGTATCTCTTTAATTTAGGAAAAAGCACCATTAGCTCCACCCATTAATATTATCTGATTTCTGATAATAATGTAAAGGCATTAACTTCACATTTCATGACCAGTACAACTATTTAAAATCACTGGTATTTCACGATATTAATTGTCGATATAGCTCGTTCATGAAGGATGCTTTTCAATCCCGTACACGCGCAGGTGGTGGAATTGGTATTCAGGTAGTTTGAGGGGCGTATGCCTTACCGCTTGAGGGTTCGAGTCCCTCCTTGCGCGCCAGCACTTTTTGCAGGAAGTGATCCTCGGCCATGGCGTTGGAGGAAAATACGGCAACGTGCGGGACAACTCGGACGGATACAAGGAAATTAGCCTTCAAATCTACGAATAGGAGATCGGCTTCAAGGTAAGCGCTCCCATTACTTTCCTGACATGTTATAAGCCCCTTGATCTGCTCGGAAGTCTCCTCGCGCAAACGGATGGTTTCATCATTCATTCCTAGCGCCTTTAAACTCAATTTGCTGGTTTCAGTATACGGGCTTTGCCGCCAACGATGCAGCTTTTATCAAATTCCCGAAACCAATGAGAGTTAAGGCGGTGACCTAATCTCGGTGTTGTCATTTTTATAGTCTGTCTAAAGTCTATCTAGCAGTCGGTCATTTCTAGTGCTACAGCCTCGTATTATGAAACACAAAATCGGATCGTTAATGGTCATGGTCTCCATGGCAATAATTGCAATTCCAGCTCAAGCACGGCTGGAGTGCTCTAAGGTGAATTCCCGTTCTTCGAGCCCGGAAGTCCCTGCAAAAGTCAAAAGAGTCAAAGTCCAAATGATCGATTATGAGCTGCCTTCCGGATTTTCCGTACTCCCACCACGAGCGAAATTAAAGAGGCAGACCCAGATCTTCTTGGAGAAGAACCTGTTCAAGCTGGCCCCTCGCTCTCAAAACGAACCCTACCAAGCCGTTGTTGTAGTTCCGGGATTCGAGGACAAACCTGCTCTTGTGACTTTCAAACGAATGGACTCTCGGAGCGGTCAAATCAGTCGAATCGTGGTTCTAAAAGTCGATAAAGCAGACCCGCAAACCACGGCGAAGACCAAAGTAAAACCATCGAAAAAGCGGTCAACGACCCCTGAGGGGACGCGCCGGTCGATGGACATTGCCGAGTCGATGGACATCGCCGAATGGTCAGGAGTCAAAGGTGACCCCCCTGGATACAAGTTGGCGTTTGATCCTGGCAGTCCGTTTTATTTAACTGGCTCTCGCCCTTTTGTTCTGTTGACCTACAACGGGCGTCCCTACGCCGTCGCCATTTCGGGAAGCTCTTTCCAAGAAAATAGATTGCCAGACACTTTACAGTCGCTGCGGATCGAGCTGAAGGTTGAACCCGTCCCCGCGTCGAGAACTTCACTCACGCGATTAAAGCAAGGTTTCTGGTCACCCCGCCCTAAACCCCTAAGTGGGTTCACCCGCCAGAAGATCACCATGCATGAATTGGTCGAACAAAACGAAGCCAAGGCTTTCGCTTTCGAGAATGAGCCGCCGGAGGATAAGCCATCGGTGAGTGAACCATCGGCAGCCCGCCGGTCAGCCGCCGTCGACTATCAAAAACTGGTTATCATCGCCCCTGTGCAGGAGATCAGTGAAGGAGATTCAGCTGGCCAAAGCGGGAAAATGACACCCAAAGTCGCCGATGCGGTTGACTGGAGGTCCGAAATCAAAGTGGAAACTGGTCCTTTCGAGATTGTCGACCGAGGCGTCACTTATCCGCCATGGTTCACAAGTGAACAGCGGGAACAACTCATCACTTTCTTGAAAAATAATCACGAATCGGCAGCTCCTATCCAAGGGCTTAACGAGAAATGCCTTATTTTCACTGTGCGAAAAGGCGGTTACAGATCGATCGGATTAAGATTCAAGACTACACCTCTTCCATTCGTTGAGGTGGGAGGTCATGAGATGCGTGTTGAAGTTTTACAAGTCGCAGACTTGGGTGCGTCTCATTCTGGCGCAGACTCATTCATTGCTGAACCCAGCAGGGGCTTTGAATCACACTATTGGCCGACTCGAGGCCTGAATCTCGGCTTCAAGCGCGAGGGACACCCGGTGGATTGGAGGTTAAATGAGACCGCATTTCAATTCAGCAGGGTTTGGATCTCGGAAGGAATTTTCGCTGAAGCCAATGATAAATTCGGAATCCCTCCGGCAGAGCTGAGATCTATGTCTGAAGAGATGGCGTTAATAGAGGATTTATGGGAAGGCGAACCGGCCCCCGGGCAGGCTCGCTACATGGCCCACTTCACGACCCATGACCGTCGAAGCTTTACAGTGTTTTTTAGTCGTTTGGGTGTTGATCAAGTCGAGGTGGTAGGAATCGCGCCCCTCCAAAGCGCCTCCTTTTGACCGGTTTGATCAGCCTAAATCCAATGGCAACTGGTTAAGGAAAACGGGATCAAGTTCGAGGCAGCTCCTTCAATGGAAGGTTCCAGGAAAAACAAGGGCACGGACGGCGACGTAGTTGGCTTCCCATAGGTCTCTGCGGACTCCACCGATCGGGTTTCCATTGCTATCCACGGGAAGTAAAGACCCCAAGGCGAGGGCCATCCTCGAAGATGATTTTATCTTGGCAATCAGGTCTGCCACCGTTGTCCCGAGTTCGGCAGCGGCTTGGTAGGTCGTCAGCGAAACTGAGTAATGGTTGTTCACGACATTGCTACTTTCAGTGTACATGCCCACCCTCTCAGCCACGGGAAGGTTGAGTTGGGCATAGGCTTTGGCAAATCTGGCCCCTGCCGCAGCTTGCTCAGCCTGGAAGCCCTCTTGGTTGTACATCCCCACGAGGAGGTTTTTCACATTGGCTGGAAACACCGAAAATGGCTCGGCCAATAAGGCATCGTGAATATTGTCTTGAAAGACAATCATGTTGGTCACCGTATCATGACATTGGAAGCAGAAGGTCGGACCTGGGAAGGCACCTGCATTGGCGGCGGTCTGCACTACACCTGGAGTCGCGGGGTCTCCGATGGTCGTATAATACCCATTCAACCCATTCGGCAGTGAAAAAATATTGTCACTGTCGGCGAACTCGAAGTTGAACTGACCATTGGGATCGGGATTGTTTTCCATCGGTTCATAGGGATGCGAGAAAATATCACTGGTTCCCGTATCGCTGTCGAAATTGTAACTCTTAAACAGGTGCCCGGTTCCGGCAGGGCCGCTGCCCAAACCCGTTGTGGCGTGCCACGAAAGAATTCGGTTGTGGGCTTCCGTATTCGAGACCATGACTCCCTCGCGCACCGTGGCTGGGTATCCTTTGGCCATGTCACCAAATCGATCAACACCGTTCATATGATCGATGGTCGGGTCATCAGAGTTGATTCCGAGAAAAATGAAGTAAGCATTGACCGCGCTGTTTGGAATGTTCGTGACAAACCAATCGGCGCGGACGGTCTGCTGAGCGGCGTTCGCCAGGTTCGTTGGAAAGTTCGCCGGAACAAGGTAGGGATCCGTATTCTTGATGTTGTTCCAGGCTGCCGAGGTCCACTTGAGTTGCCTCATATCGACGCGATAAATGAATCGCCCAGTGTCGATGGGGGTGGGTTGAACGATACTCGGTCCGGTCGAGAGAAAATTCACCATCTTTATTATGGCAGCTCGTTGCCAGTCAGCGGTCACGGGCGTCGGCAAGGTCCCCAGGTTTTCCCAGGGAACGATTGAAAAGTAGCGATAATATCTGCGGTCAGTGTATGGTAACTGATTCAAATCGTTGTTGACGAGGGTTGCAAGTTGCAAATCATTAATTTGTACAGACGCCATCGATCCGGTTGAACCACTGGAAGGCGATGAACTTGGGGTTGCTGCTGCGGCGGCGGATGCTGGTGTTGCCGTTGGGGTTGCTGCTGCTGCCACTGCTGGGGTTGTCGCTGGGGTTGTTACTGGAGTTGTTACTGGGGTAACTGCTGGCGAAGTCGACGCCGCAGGCGAAACTGAATTCGACCCTGGCGCGCTTCGACCTTGAGGGGCTCCGCTCGAACTCGTGGAAACTCCAGCGACGGGTGTGATGTTCGATCCCTGTGAACCGGGATACCCTCCATCCGGAGTGAGTGGCGATCCTTCGTTCATTGCGTTCGAACAGCTAACTATCAGTAGAGCAAGACAAGCAAGTACGGACAAGTTAAAGGTCTTCACGGCGTCCCCCCGGTGCGCGTTTGTCCACCCCAACCTTGGAGTATGCACGGCTCGTGCGAGGATTCGCCGCCTTGATTCCGTCCATATTTAAGACGTGGGGATCACTGAGCTTGCAGGATAGATGAATGTTTAAATTTCAGTGAATAGTCCATGATCAAGACAACTGTACAGGGTTCACAGGATTGCAATTTTCTTTTACAAAGGAAAAATAGCATAGGCGTTTCCAGCTTTTAGGGTTCCAGGTACTAAAAGAAGGCCGACTTCAGCTAACTCTAGTTAACGGTTCCAGCCCGGTTCCAGGCGGGTATCACTAAAGGCCGAGTGACCTGGTTTCTACAGATAACCGCAAAGTGAAGTGACCGGCCAATGTTCCACGCCTTCACTATCAAAAAACGAATTCGCGTGAGTGATGAGAATTCGTCGTAAACGCGCCCTCTTTTTCAGCTCAAAGGATTTCAATGTTCGCATATCCTTTGAAGAGGGTCTTTCCGTGTTTTTGATTTCAATCAAAGTGACTTGACGACCTTCATCGATCACCACGTCAATTTCGCTTCCTTTTTCGGATTCAAAAAAATGAAATCCATCACACTTGAACCGGCCCAACTTCCGTCTCTTTTCCAACTCGCTGATGACGAAGAGTTCAAGCCTTTGACCCGCGGAGAGATCGACCCCTAGAGAACTGGCAATGGACACATCGCTAAAGTAATATTTGTTGGATTTAATTTGGCGTTTCACGGCACCAAACTGATAACCGGGAAGGCGAAAAACCAACCGGGAACTTTCAAGAACGTTCACATACTTTTGCGCCGTAGGATAACTCAATCCGCTCTCGCGCGCGACAGAAGAGAATGGCCTCCATCACACCACGGCCGTTCTTTGCGTCGTAGCACCCTTTCATTGTCATCACGGCAACAAGCTGCGACCAAACCTCATCGCTGACTACCCGTCGAGTCACTTAAACCCCCTCGTCCAAGGAAAAGAGGGTTCTATCTGGTCGCGCCTGTTTCAGGCACAAATACTGTGCTGTCTAAAGACTTTGTGGGTACTCTTCGTTCTGATGCTGACACGGACCCGGATGACCTAGACCACGGCCGAAAGTTCAATGCTTTCTTTAGCGTGGCGACGAGCAGGGTGACGAGCCTGGCAACAGGTAGCGCGAGAACGAAAACCCAAAGCCAAATCACCTTCGATTTGGACGTGAGTGTCTCTCTGACTCGACCCAATACTGGGGAATGTGAACTCACCACGCCCCAGGGAGAGTATGATCTTGTTGAGCATTAAACAGTTCCGTTAGTCCACGCGCCAAGGAAACAAGATTCTTGAGCATGGTTTCAATTTGGACAGCGGCAATCCACCCGGTCACATTTAGGGGCTCGCCAGTCGAGGCCACAAAAAAAAGAAAGAGGGGCTATACCGTCAAACTTTTGATCCTGTCTGGGAGAACGACATCTTGATTTTTAACTATAATTCTGAGGTCTTGGGAGACAAGCAAAATAACCTTCCCCTTCCTTTGTAAAGAAAGTTTACACTAGCCCTCCAATCTCAAATCGATGCCATTTGAAAACATAATGAAATCAATATGTTAATTGCTGTCTAATTTCAGCACATGGCCCCCCGCTTGCTCCGGTTCAGTTGTCTGGGGGGGGATCATATGACCAATCGTCTTATTTCAGGATTTTCAATTTTAGTGTTATCACTTTTCTCCTTGTCGACTGTCGCGAGACCTCTAAGAGTTTCACCTCCGGCTGGTTTAAGCGCCACGCCAGTCAGCTCATCGCAAATCAATTTATCTTGGCGCGCCTCTTCGACATCTTCAGGCACCATTTCAAAATATCAGATTTTCCGGAACGGATCCCCGTTACCAAGCCTCTCGGGTCAGGAGCTTTCATATCAAGATAATGGTCTTACCGCTTCCACGGCCTATTCATATAAGATCAAAGCCTACAATTCACTAGGCCAGTATTCGTCTTTCAGTACAACAGTGAGTGCTACAACTTTTGCGGCATCACCCACCCCGACCCCAACAACTACGCCTGCACCAACGCCAACACCAGCGGCTACACCGACGACAACACCAACACCTGTGCCCGCACCGGCTCCAAATTTTTCCGCGACTGCAACAGCCTCTCCACTGTCTGTCGCTCAGGGAAATACCATTGGCTTTGCGGCGGCATTCACGGCGGGGTCGGCGGCAAGCAATGTCAACCTCGACGTCGAGATTCGTGACCTTGCCGGACTGACCAAGTTCGCGCAGCAGACTTTCAATGGACAAAACTTTTCGGCCGGCCAAACGCAGACTTATTCGTGGAACTACGCGACCTCCGCCAGTCTGCCGGCTGGCGCCTATTGCTTGGTGACGGCCGCCTTTGATTCGACGTGGACGACGGCTTACCTATGGAACGGCTGCTCCGTGATGATTACCGTCACAACCGCTTCCATCCCCGGTCCAACTCCAACTCCGACGCCGGCGCCATCGCCTGCGGCCACACCGACCCCGATACCTACACCGACCCCGACACCAACGCCTGCGGCCACACCAACCCCGGCACCAACACCAACACC
>PSRN01000115.1 GCA_003176075.1 Bdellovibrio sp. | reverse complement strand
GCTGCATCGAAGATCGATATTCAATTCTTCGAAATTATGCAACTATGTGACCGAATTTATAGCCAGCTATATATTCTCCTTTCCTTACCTCAGTTGCCGTCGGAAGTTTCCGCTGTCGCCTATGAACATCACGAAGACAACCTGGGCACCGGGTATCCGCGACGACTGACCAAGCATGCCATTCATCCATTCACCCAGATCGTCCGAGTCGCCAATTTGTTCGCTGAGTTTGCCCTCAAAAGCCCCTCCCACCCGGGGATGGGCGCCGCGGGAGCGTTAAATCATATCGAGCTCCACTATAAGGAGGGGCTCAACTCAGATTCGTACGGCGCCCTCCGCGCGATCTTCGAAAATGCCGCGTCCAAAGCGGCTTAATGTCATTTTCATTGTTTCTCCCTTGGTATAGGCCCGTGCGCCTCGGCCTCTTTTGTGACTCAAAATGGTATTAAGCGGCCTTGGCTAAAGCTTCCGTTTGTTCAAACGGAAGTTCAACGACAAACGTGGTATTTGCTTGTTCGGAATCGAGGTAGATTCGACCGCGGTGCGACTCAACCAACTTCTTGCAAATCGATAGGCCGAAACCGGTCCCGCTATCCAGAGACTTGGTGGTAAAATTGGGCAGAAAGAGCTTGGCGCGAACAGATTCGGCGATACCGGATCCGCTATCAATGACCCGAATGATGGCACGATCCCTTGACTCCTGAAGATCAAGCTTGATCCACTTCGGTTTTTTGTCCTTAATGGCGTCATGAGCGTTATTCAATAAGTTCACAAGAACTTGGGCCACTTCGTTGGGGCGGCATTGAATGAAATTGTGCTCTGTAAGTCGATTGGTGTAAGTAAATTCGATCCCTGACTTCTTGAAACGTCCCTCGCAAAGGAGCAGAACATCTTCGATCAAAGTGTTGACTGAAACTTCGCAGATCTGCTCATTCGCGCCGTGGCCTGCCAACTTTCGCATTGATCCGACAATTCGAGCGATTTTATTCGTGACCTGAAGAATAAAGTCCATCTTGGATAGCAGGATCTGGCCTTCAGAAAGTGCGGAGTTAGTTTGTAGTTGGGATTCGATTTTTTTTCTCAGCGACTGCACAGTCAAGACAATGGCTCCGAGCGGAGTGTTGATTTCATGCGCGATTTGACCAGCCATCTCTCCCAGGGCGGACAGCTTAGCGGAAGAAACCAAAATCTGTTGCTGTTGGAGCACGATGTTTTTTGAATCAGCAAGCTCGCTAGTTCGCGTTTCAACATGTTTCTTGAGATTCTTATTCGCGTTCTTGAGCTGGCGTGCTACACGAATCAGTGATATCACCCCGTAAAAGACCAAAACGAGCAGAATCATGCTGGTTCCCAACAAGAGAACCCGATAGATCTCAGCTTGCTTCAATGAAGAAGCATATTTTTCCAGATAGGAGGCGCGTAAATTCTCAAGAGCATCACTGCGGGCGGAGTTCAGCACCCTTTCCGTCAACTGATCAAGCGCGGGTTTCAGATCATGAATCCTGGCAACATGTCGACAGATAAGATCAGATTCAATACTGGCGGCTTTGCTGAGGCAGCCTGTTGTACTCATCAGCGCCCGGAGGTTTTCTTCAGTTTCCGAGTTTGGAAAAATTGAATAAGAGATGGTTGCAGCCAAGAGCCGGTCTCGCCCCAAATTTGTGGAGGGCCGGGCGAGCACCTGCCGAATATAGGCCAGAGAATTTTTGAAAACCGCCACCTTAGACTTGAATTCCTCGACGTCCTCAGTGTTTTGGTTCAAAAGATCGCAATACTTTGAAACCAGACCTTCCAAACCATCGAAAGACCGTCGCAGTTGACTCTTTCCCGACTTCAGCTCAACGCACTCTTTTTCCATGTCGTCCGAGGATTCTACGAGCGAGTCATAGTTCAGTAAAAGAAAACTACGCGACTTCAGGAGGTCTCGATCAACGGCAGTGTCAACCTGGCGGCTCGCCTGGAGGAAATTGAGGATATTTTGGTGATCCCGACTAAGGGAACTTCCGCTATGGCTGAACAAAAAGACAAGAACGCAAAATGCTCCGAGTGATCCAGCGATGAGGCAAAGGTACTTTTTCATTGAGCTTTTGCCCCCGCTGTCGTTCGGGAGTTCTCCAGGACTGCCGGCGCCTTGCCCGTCAGGGTTTTCAAAAATGCAACGACCGAGTCGATTTCTCGATCGGATATCTGCCTGCCCAGTTGATACTTCGCCATGACTCTAACCGCGTCTTCGAGGGTTGAAGCGGAACCATCATGAAAGTAGGGCGCCGTTAACTCCACGTTTCGTAAGCTAGGAACCCGAAAAACGTACTTGTCGGCCTCCCGTTTTGTGACAGCAAAGCGGCCGAGATCGGCCTCGGTGATCGGTGTTCCTCGATCCTTGAAATAGTTTCCCATCACACCCATGGTTTGATACATGTTGCCGCCGACATTGACTCCCTGATGACAGGAAATGCAACCAAAGGACTTGAAATTTTCGTAACCCTTCTTTGCTAATTCGTCCAATGCGCTCTTCCCGCTAAGAAATTCATCAAAGCGCGAGTCTGGTGTCACAAGCTGGCGTTCAAACGTCGCGATCGCGTCCTTGACGTTCTCTGGTGTGACACCGTCCGGATAGATCTTCCGAAAGCGGTCTTGATATGTTTGAATCGCTTTCAGTTTCCTAACGACTTCGTTCCAACTTGAGCCCATTTCCTTGGGGTTTTGAACCGGTCCATCAATTTGCGCCTCCAAGGTCTTGGCGCGTCCATTCCAAAACTGGCGAAAGTTGAAGGTGGCGTTAAAGACCGTTGGCGCATTGATGTCACCAACGGCACCGTTGATTCCAATCGAGCGTGGTTTGTGATCCACGCCCGCCCCACTCAAATCATGGCAACTTGAGCAGGAGACTGAATTATCACGCGATAGGAGGCGTTCTTCGAACAGGCTCCTTCCCAGGCGAATCTTTTCCGCCGTGATCGAATCCACTGGCTTCAGAGGGGGTATTGGAACAATAGCGCCGGCCCCCAGAGTCAAACAAGGCAGCAGAAGGACGACCACAACATACAGAACAGGTGGTTTAGCGGCGAGGGCAACACGCAATTTGACCAGCATTCCCATTGATCGGACGAGCGATCGAACAACCTAATACCATTATTCTTATTTTCGCCCGTTGAAATAGGGATTAACCCCATCTTCAGTTCGATTCGATTGTCATGTAAACCATGGTCTGGTTTAGGAGCATGTAAGCGACCTCGCCGAAAGTCATGGGGCCAGGACTTCCCGTCCGCTTGCCTTCAAGGTCGGCGTACAGGAAATTGAGAATGCAGTTGCAGGAAAAGGTTGATTGAGGGGGCAGGGTCGAAATGAGCTTCCTGAATTCGCTGACATAATCGCCAACCGGAGCTGCCATCCGATACTCCACCCCAGGAAAAACAGGTGCATATATCATGACTTTCCGTTGTTCCTGAGACACGGATTGAAAACTCACGTTGACCATTTCGCCAACATAGCTCGCAACCAAGGGAAGCTGAGTATTTATCTCGCGTTCTCGAATGTACTGGAAAAAATTCGTCGGCTTTCCATTGATAAGGCAATCGGTGATTTCAAAAGAGACGTTTGGAAAAGTGATTACATCACCATGACCTTGCTTAAAAAGATTCAAGATTCTAATCTTGGCGAATTTTCCCGCCGGAAGTTCGGCATGCATCACGAGAGCCTTTGAATCACTCCATTCGCCGGTGAGTCCGTTGAAAACTTTGGGTTTGATACGAGAAAGATCTTTGAGGTCAACCCCCGTCACCCATCCAACGACGGGACTATTAAAAAAACCTGGCCAGGTCGAGCAGTTCCGAGAGTAGGATTCATGCACCTGCGAACCCGCTGGCAAAAGGATGAAGCTAAAACCATTTTTTGGATAATCTCTTGGCATCTGATGAAGGTCTTCAAGGGAGTACAGTTTAACCGTCGTTTTCTCCACGACGCCCGACAGTCGCGTCACAAAAATGCGCTGATGATCAGTCACTCCACCCGACTCGGCCATAAAATAAGGGATTGTTCCGCCGACCCACTGACCGCGGGGCAACTCCCTGAGAAGACCTTCGTCTCCCGCGAACAACAATGTTTGGCCTTCGCGGATCAAGTTGGCGGCTTCATTAACCGAAAGTAATAATCCCATTCTTCATTCCTTACCGAAGATCGCGTCGATATCTTCCTTCACGGAGAGCTCGTTTTTTTCAAAAAAATCATAGGCTAGATCGATGGCTTCTTGGATCCTTTCAGAAGAGCTGCCTCCTCCCAAGATCATCCGAACTCGCATCATCATCATTTTTGTACTCAAATTTGAAACCGGAGGATCTTCGGCGCCAAGGATAAATTTGAGCCAGCGGTGATCGGCCTTATGTGGAATCACAAAAATCCTCAGAAAGATTTTTTCAGCGTAAGATCTTCCCACGGCGAAGGCAATCAAAATGACCAACCCGGATATTGGACCCGGTCTTACAACTCAATCCAATATCGGCGGTTCTGTTCATTTGCCTCGCCTAGACCTAAGAGCCGCGTTCCGCGGGCAGTTCGGATTTTTTTTGATGATCGAAACTCACTTGAGATCTGAAAATAAAAGCGCTTTCAATCACGGAGTTCCGTAAGGCCGTCAGTCTGGTTGATAGGAATCTGAACAACAAATGTGGTATTTACCGCTTCCCTTTGAAACTGTATTCGACCTCGGTGCTGTTCAATCAATTTTTTCGAGATTGAGAGGCCTAGGCCAGTGCCCTCATTTAGGGACTTGGTCGTGAAATTGGGGAGAAATATCTTCTCAATGTATTCTTTAGGAATCCCTGGCCCGCTGTCGACAACGGCAAACTCGGCAAAATCATCTTTTTTTCGAATTTCCAATCGAACCCATTTTGTTTCGAAAGTTCGAACGGCGTTGTGGGCATTTTTGAGAAGATTGACAAGAACCTGGGAGATTTCGCTCGGCCGACACTGGATTCGCATATTGGGTGGGAACTCGTCAACGACTGTAAAATCAATGCTCGATTTCTTGAATCGGCCTTCATTCAAAAGAATGACGTCCGCAGTTAAGTCCTTAACAATTACTTCGCTGAAGTTTTCGTTGGCTCCTTGACTTGCGAGCCTTCGCATCGATTGAATAATACGCGCCATTTTATCACTGATCTGCAGGATGAGTTGAAGCTTGGGCGCGATTTCATCCGGATGAAGAGGTGATGTTTTCATTTTTTTGATTAGGGATTGCGTTGTTAAAACAATAGCGCCTAGCGGTGTATTGATTTCATGTGCGACCTGCCCAGCCAGCTCCCCTAGGGATGCAAGCTGGGCGGAGATGACGATCTGTTGATTGGCCTTGCTGAGTCTTTCTCTCTCAAGTTGAAGGGCTGACTCAAGTCTCGCCTGTATTTCCCTGTTAACGATAAGAATTCTTTGTTGTTTTTTACCAATGAAATAAGAAAAGAGTCCGAGAAAAAAGGGGGCCGTCCAAATAATCATTAGGAGGAAGGTGGGATGCTCCAGAACGGTCATTACGGTCCTGCCGGTGGTTATTGATTCTTCCACGATCGCTATGATTGGAAATAGACCTCCAAATAAGACGCCCATCACGGAATACTTAGCGACAACGTTGGATTTATCGGCCATGTATTCATTTCGGTAGGATTCGGAATTTTCTGCAATTTGTCTCCAACTCTGAGTTGTTAACCTAAATTTCGCAGTTTAACCGGGCAAGTTGGACTTCGATTTGTGACCTTCCGGAGTAGAAATTTGAGATCGAGTTTAATTTTCGAATTCGTCTGAGGTCTGAATTTGAGTCCAGCCGCCCGGTCTCGAGTGCAAGCCCAGTGTCCCGTCCAGATTTTCAATTTCCTCGGCCGTTTATGCTGATAAGGGATGTGTTATGATTCGAATACGGACTAAAACGGGGCTTGCTTTTCGGCGGTTCAAGAAATTTCCGCTCCCCCTTTTCACGATGGAAACCCCTCAGTGAGGTTGAAAGAGGACCCATCGTGTCAGCTTTAGTTTTGCTCATTCGGTCGGTGGTCTTTTTTGCCATTTGCCTTGTCTTTGTCTGAACTTTAGCTCAAGCAACCGGCTGAGTCGGCCGTCACACCGTCCACGCTAGATAACGTGCAGTGATTTCATTCAAATTGTTGAATCGGTGGCTTGTTTGGGTAGGCCAGCATCTCTCAATACACCGACTGCCGAAGTCGAAAAGATGACTGCGATGACAGTGCCAACCGCGAAATCAGGCCAGCCTGAATGGGTGGTCTTCACCAAGGCCGATGCGACAAGAACCCCAGCATTCGCGATGATATCGTTGCGGGAGCATGTCCAGGTCGAGCGCATATTGATGTCATCGGCCCTATGCCTCCACAGCAGCATCAAGCAGACCAAATTGGCAGCCAGGGCAACGACGCCGACGATGCCCATTGTCTCTGCTATTGGAATCGTACCAGATATCATCCTTTCAAGGGCTCCAGCCATTACGCCAATGCCAAATAGGGCCATGATGAAGCCCTTTAAACGTGCGGCTTTTATTTTCCAACTGTGACCCTTGTGAATGGCGTAAATACTGAATCCGTACACAGTCGCATCACCGAGCATATCTAGAGAATCCGCTGAAAGGGCGGTGGAATGAGACAGGGTTCCAGTAACAATCTCGATCACGAACATGATTGCATTGATCCATAAGACCGTCTTCAAGACGCCAAGCTGACTCTCCCGCAAGATCTTAAGTTCTGCCGCCTTATTTTCACAACAGTTCTTCATGGCCAAAATCTACCAACTAGCCGTGCCAATGTCATTTGACGTTTCAGGCATGAACTCCATTTTCAGCGCTTCTTAAACCCACAATACACAAAATCCTGGTTAGACCCCCAAGGGGTCTTGTGCGTGTCTTCAAAACACCGGATGTTAGAAAAGTATCTTGCGAAGAGTGCCTTTAGGTCCCGATCGGAATACTTCGAGATAGTTAGCCCGCTGCACTTTTCCGGCCCGGTTTTGGAAAACGTGCTCACGATCAGATAGCCTCCTGGCGCAACGGCCTTGTTGGCTACGTTCAAGTACGCTTCGACATCATTAATGCTTGTCAAAAAATGAAAAGTGGCTCGATCATGCCAGAGCTTATAGGACTCCTTTGGATTGAACTTTGTGACGTCAGAAACAATAAACGTAATGTCTTTTGATCGCTCGCCAAGCCTTGACCGAGTTTTCTCCAATGCGGCCGCTGAGATATCCACAACTGTCAGATTCTTATGACCTTTGTCCAAAAGATGATCCACCAATCGCGAGTCGCCGCCGCCAATATCGATGATATTGTCGTCCAGCGAAAGATTCATCTCTGAGATGAGTTCAAGAGATAGCATGGGGACCTCCTGAAACCAGCTGACTTCCTTCTCTGATTTCGCCTGATAGATTTTATCCCAGTAGTTTTCATCCATGGCTGTTCTCCTTTTCGCTTCGTCCATTGAACGACAATATGGCCGCTCATCACGTCCATTCCACTACAAAGAAATTATCACATTCATCTGCAGGGTCACTTTGTGTTTCCGAGTGAAATGGATTGCTATGATTCGAGCATGGACAAGGTAAGGGCTTGCTTCAGAGCCGGCTCGTCGGATCCGCCTGCCACTGCTCAAGCGTCGTGATGAGTCCCATGTTAAAAACCTTCGGTTTCGCCCTCTCGGAGGCTAAAGCCTTCTTTCCGACTGGAGCCTGGGGTGACCCAAAATTCCCAGTCATATCCAATAGGCTTTGATGATTCTTCAAAATTAACTCAAGTTATGGTATTTAAGCGGATTGAGGAGGCTCAATGGCGATCGGACTTTATTTATCAACCACTGAAATGAAAAGGTTGAAGACCGAGGGGTGGGCAACTTGTGAGTCCAAGGATCACCTTGAAAAGATTGAGCCCGGAATTGTTCAAAGACGAATAGAATCAATCGGATCAATTTTCGAGGTGGCCGACCAATCTGGAGCCATTCACGCTAAAGCAAAGCTGGTAGATGCGTTTGTCACGACATTTGGAAAAATGGACATGAGATTGGTTCGAGCACGCGGATTTTTATCTGACAGAGCTCGCTGCCAAGAAGAACCCGCAATAAAGTTTCCAGTGCAACCAAACGGTTAACAAGCTGAGTTGAAGATGGCCACCTGACGGGCCG
>PSRN01000100.1 GCA_003176075.1 Bdellovibrio sp. | reverse complement strand
AGCTATGCTCGCGCCCAAAAATGACATCCAGACCATGATCCCATCGCAGGGCGCGCACTTTTCCAAATCGGGCTTCGAGGGGATCCATTGATAAAAGGAAGCTCTCGGGATTCCGATGAATATCAGGTCCCAAGAGCTGCAATGATTTGGTGTCTGACTCCTGAACTCGTTGTTTGGACTTGATCTCCACCAGAACGGGAGGCTGGCCGGGCCGATCGATGATCAGGTCAATTTCCAAATCATCCTTCGTTCTCAAAAAAGAAAATTCCCAATCCAAGCGATCATAGGAAGCGTTCTTAAAGATTTCCAAAATCACCCAGTGTTCGAAGGCGTCACCCCAGGCGTATGTTTGCGGTAAAAGATCCACTGACAGGCTACGATCCAAGGCCCGCTTGATTCCAGGGTCGATAAAATAGAATTTTGGTGCTTGCTTTTGGGCTTTTCGCACCGATTTATGAAAAGCGGGGAGTTGAAAGCCGAGCAATGTATCTTCAAG
The DNA here is from genome assembly GCA_003176075.1 of Bdellovibrio sp. GTDB lineage: Bacteria > Bdellovibrionota > Bdellovibrionia > Bdellovibrionales > Bdellovibrionaceae > PSRN01. The sequence continues at coordinate 9,437 of PSRN01000100.1, read as the reverse complement.
GATTTCAAAATAGTTGGCGACCGTGACATCATTCACTCCGACTTCTCTTGCAATGGCTAAGTGATTGATGATTTTTCCATTCATTTGGGCAGCGATGGCCAAGAACCGACGAAAAGGGACAAGATTTCGAACCCAACGTTCCTGTTGAATTTCCTTTTCCAGGTAGTTGGCTACGTAAGCTAAAAGATACTCTCGAGCATCACTATCTTGGGATGCCAAGTAAGCGTCGGGAAGCGTGCCGCGCTCAAGGGCGAGTTTCAGGTCAAACCGATCTGCCAATTCGTTGGCAGTGAAAGGATAAAGATGCAAGAGCCAAGCTCGTCCGGCCAGAAGGTTTGTGCCACTTTGTTTCAACTTACGGGCACTGGATCCGGTCAATATGAATTGTCTCTTGTGACGCTGGATTTGTTTTTGAACCAAATCGAGAAGACGTGGAAATTTTTGGATCTCATCGATAATCACTCGCTTCTCTTCTGATCCTCGAGCGTTGATCATTTGCTCAAAGCGCCCCGCATCGATCATCAAATCGTCGAGCAGCTGAACATCCAGGAGATCTAGAAAAATGCTGTCGTCCTCTGAATATTCGCTCTGCAAGAGCGTGGATTTTCCGCTTCCCCTTGGGCCAAACAAGAAAAAGCTATTCTTTTTCGGTAACTTACAAGTCCTCAGAATCACAATCAGAATTTTAACGCAAATTTCTGATGAATGACAAGAAAAACGCTCCGGGGAAGATGCACCCCCCCCTCCTCCTCCTCTTCGACGCTTGTCTGCCGTCCACTTGGATTGACGGTTACCCTAGACCCGCTTCACGCATCATTTCAGGCAGTGGTTTGACTTTGCAATTTGAATCCACCTTTTTTAACAACTTGATGAGCTCCTCATAAAAGTCCTTGGCGGAGCTTGCAGCGTGGTCCGAGGTGTAATTTTGAAATACCTTTTGCATATCCAGGCGGATAAGAGCATTTTCGACCGAATCGACTTGTAACTTCACCTGTTCCTCATCGAACTTGCAGTCGCTGATGGGCAAGCAAGAAAAATCCTCGTTTCGGCACAGCTGGAAATATAGCTTTTTGTCGTCGCGATTACGAAGAATGTCAGTGTCGAGTCCAAGAGAGAATTTTTCCCCCTCAAAACCAACGTCTGCAAATTGCAATTCTTGCGCGAAAGCAGGGATGACCGCCAATAGCATCACCCCAAAAATTGATTTGGCCATTTTTCACCTCTTGGAGGGGTGATTAGCAAAATTTTTCAACCCTCGCAATTTCCATTATTCTACCGCAAAGGTGGGGTAAATCGCCGCGAACTCAAATGCCTTATCCATGCCCCTTTCCTGCAGATGAGCGCGCAAACTTTGTCCCTTCAGTCGCAGAATCAACTTCGCCCAGTCTTTTGGATCATCGGCGACCGAAAGAAAAGGCGAATTTCTGAGATCTGGATGAATTCGTTCAATAGCTGCGTCATTGGCCAATGCTGGTACGCCAGAAGCAATGGAGTCCAGTAGTTTGATTCGAACTCCCGATCCGGTAATGTGAGGCACAAGCATCAATGAGAGTTCATCCCAAAACGGGTCGAGCCGGGGGAGAAAACCGACATAGTTAACAAAAGAAAATCGCGCCATCTTATCGCGCAGGTCCGGCGGCGCATTCTTGCCCACGACTTTTAAAATCCCGGTGAAATTTTCGTTCTTCAGTAGAGGGCAGACGCGATCGAGAATCCACTCCAAGCTCATGCGGTTCGGCTCGAAGTCAAGTCCCCCGATAAATCCAATCGTGGGATGGCCATCGGCGGAAAGATTCTTCGCAACGGCCAAGTAATGCTTTTCAAAGGCACGGCGACGCTGCGTAAGGTTCTCGGCCCGGTAGCAAGGTGTTCGCAAGCTTGCGCTCTTTCCGCTTCCTCGTTCCCGCAAGTCGATAAGGTCCTTTGGGGAAATCATCCAAAATTCGTCAACCAATTGTTCGAGCTCACTCTCTTGCCTGGCAAGTTTCATGGCATTCCAGCGATGAATTCCAGCCAATGCAAATACCCTCTCCTGCCTGGCCCGATATTCAAACTGGTCTGATTCGATATTGTGCCAGTGGATAACCGTCTTTTGTTCCTCCAGCTGTTTTCGGTGCCGCAGCCAGGACCAGGCGAAAGTGTAATGATAGATCGCCAGGTCACAAGGACCGAGTTCCTCCCGCTGGTCCCTTTCCGGCGGGTAATAATAAAGACCGGGGCTTGCATCAAGGGAGGGCAGGGAACGAAGCAACCGGTTCATCCTCATCAGACCCGATTCCTGGCTTTCTTTCGCTGGCCAATGTATCAGACGGACCGAGGGACCAAAGATTTTGGCGAACTGGTCATCGATACCCGGCCTTCCCGTTTTTGAATCACCGATTTTCGACTGGAGACTTTCGAAAGAATCTTTCCAGCAAACCAACTCCACTGAATGGTATTTCGCGAATCCAAGGACCTGTTCAAAGATCAGCTGAAAAGCACCCTCGGTGACAGGGTAGGGCAGAAAGGGGCTATAAATTCGAATTTTCATGGTTGCTCAATTTAGGTCATAAAGCGCAGCAATGTCTAACGCTTGAGTATGATTTCTGTCACTTCAGGGATAGTTCCAAAGCGCAGCAAGGGCCCCCAGCTGCCGGTTCCGGCGCTGACATAAATGTACATTGCCCCCCGGCGATAAAGGCCCAAACAATATCGATGAAACAGACGCACGACCAAGGTCCAGGGAAAAAATTGGCCGCCGTGGGTGTGACCTGATAGTTGCAAACGGAAACCCCGTTGGGCGGCCTCTGCCGCATAACCAGGACGATGCGATAATAAGATTTTAAAGGCGGTGGGGGATTCGACAGCCTGAAGGTCAGCGGCGGCAAGATTTGGTCGCAACGGGTGTCGCACTTGATCGGCTGCCGGGTCAGAGATTCCGGCAAGCCACAAAGCCGACGATCCGCGCTGAATGAGGGTGCCGGCATTTAAGAGCGGTCGGATGCCGAGGCCGCTCAAAGCGGCGATCCACTCGTCAACATTCCAATAAAACTCATGATTTCCTGGAACATAAAAAAGGCCCTCACGCGCCTTCAAGTTCCTGAGCTCGGCCAGGGGTCCGCGAAGTTCATCGATCGAGCCATCACCGATATCGCCAGTCAAAACGACCAGGTCTGGGTTCCACGAGTTGATCTTCTCGACCATTCTCCTGGCGTAGCCGGCGCGGATCCAAAATCCAAGATGTAGGTCGGAGATCTGGGCAATCTTGAATCCCTGCAGTTCGGTTGGCAGGTCCTCATATGTCAGTTCGACTTTTCTCTGATAGGGACCCGCCGCCGCGAAGGCCGTGCCAGCGAGGTGGGCGAGGATAGAAACCAACACGACAGTCTGAGAGGTGAAATGGTAACCCCCATAAATGGCGGTGACATCACGAAGCAAAGTGAAAATAAACAGGAAGCTCAAGATCGCCATACTGAAATAAGCTGCTTCAGCCGCGACAATACGAAAAACCGGTCGAAGGCCCCGACTCCGCAAGGCCATGACCATTGGGAATGAAAAAACGGCGAGGAAAGGAACGAAAAGCAGAACCTTTTCATTCCATTGACTGGTTAAACTCGCATCCAGGTAATAAAATCCAGAGCCCAGAATTCCCAACAGAGCCGCGATGGCTGCAATAATACGAATCACCATGGCAGATATCAGATCACAGTTCGGGACCGAGGTCCAATTCTGAAAAAAATGAGAAATCTCACTTTAGGATTTTCGGGACACGCCGATCTGACTGGTGAGAGAAGAATCAACCCTTCGAACAAGAGTGTTCGGCAAGTCTCAAGGATGGAGACTTTGGACTACATACCCGTGGCGGCTTTGCCGCCCACGCAAGGACCCGCCCAGGCGGGACCCGGGGATTCTCAAGGAGGAGGATAATATGGGGTTGCGGATCAATACCAACACCGCTTCGTTGAACGCGCAGCGCGTTCTGTGGAACACGAAGCTCGGTCTCGATAAGAGTATGGAAAAGCTCGCCTCGGGTTACCGGATCAATCGGGCCGGGGACGATGCCGCCGGTCTGGCGATCTCGGAAAGCCTCAGGGCGCAGATCCGAGGCCTGAAGCAGGCGGCTCGAAACGCCAACGACGGGATCTCGCTGGTGCAGGTCGCGGAGGGCGCGATGAACGAGCTGAGCTCAATCCTCATCCGCTTGCGCGAACTGGGAGTGCAAGCCGCCTCCGACACCATCGGCCCGGTGGAAAGGCAATTCCTCAATGTTGAATATGACCAATTGATTTCAGAGATCGACCGGATCGCCGACGCCACCGAGTTTAATGGAACCCAGCTTCTGGCGGGCGTCGGATCGATCATGGATTTCCAAGTGGGTATCCGCAACAATCCAGAGATCGATCGAATCTCGTTCGACTCATCAAAAGCGGACGCCAACTCGGCGGCCCTCGGGATCAATTTGACCTCGGTGGCCGACAAGGCTTCGGCGCAAAACGCCCTCTCGGCGATTGACCAGGCGATCACGTCGGTCTCAGCCATGCGGGCCGATTTCGGCGCTCTTCAAAATCGCTTGCAAACAACGGTCAGCAATATCAACAACTCGGTCGAGAACATGGCCGCCGCCAACTCTCGCATCCGCGATGTCGACGTCGCCGAGGAAACAAGCGAAATGACCAGACAACACATTTTGCTCCAGGCTGGAACTTCGGTTCTCGCACAGGCAAATCAGTCAGCGAACATTGCACTGGGACTCCTGAACAAAACATTCGGTGGATGATGACCATCCACTGACTGTCCCGGGCTGTTGATCCTAACGATCACCCCCATTTTGTTCGGCAGTGGCAGGAGGGGACAAGGTTGCTGATTCTTGAGAACATGTTTCCTGCGCGTGGGACCTCGGTTCGGGGTCCCACATTTTCCTTTTACACCACTAGAAACTGATCGCGGTCACTCGAAATCCGGTCGGAGCCGCTGTCGACGTGGAACTCGTGTTGACGATGTTGATCATGAGCGTTCCGCCGTTTGAAGAACAAGAGATAAGAAACGGCTGGGAGCCGCTCATAGGGGAACAAATCACCGTATTATTACTTCCAGAGAGAGAAAACGAAGTGCTGCAGTTCGCCGCCCCTCCAGCGGTGATGTTACCGCCGCTGTAACCGGGTCCTGTCCAACCCGAACAAGAAACGCCAGTGGCGTTGGTGATTGTGCGAATACCGCTTCCCATAGTACCCAACTGCAGAACCGGCCCGCTTCCGTTGTTCGCCATCATGACGGTCGGGGCGGCAGTGCTGGTATTTTCGGCGAACATCGCCGGGGCCGTACCTGACGCAGATGTATTGGCAAAGTGAGCCGCGACAGCGTTGGCATTCGGCATTGCTACATCTAATAGGTATGATGGCGAACTCGTACCGATACCCACGTTGCCGTTGGGTGCGATGAGCATCCGCTGGACAGTCGTGTTGGTTCCGTTGTCGGCCGTATTAAATGCGATCGAGGTTCCCGCGTTGATTGATGAAAAGGCGGAACTGGCGGTGAAATCAATCGAAGCACCTGTCCAAACCTGATTGGGAGTTGAGCTCCACTGGCCGGTCGCCACAATGCTACCCAGCCGCTGTCCTGAGTTCACTGGCAGGGGCGACCCGCGCGTGCCCTGCGAGGACATCAGCTTGAGCAGTGGGGCGGTGTTCTGATTGTTGTCAAAGTTACTGATATCAAAGCTTGGGAACCCACCGGTTCCGCCGGTGTTGGTGATGGCGGCCTCGACGCCGGTGCCGGCTCCGCCTATATCCAGAAGCATGGTCGGGTTGGGGACTCCCACGCCGAGGCTGCCACCGATGATCACGCCGTTGGTGGGAGCCATGTTGTGGCCAGCAAAGGAGCCAAAGGCCGCGTTGCCAGCCACATCCAAGATATTGTACTGCAGCATTGTGTTCACTGAAAGGTTTCCATTTTGACTCAGCACCAATGCGGTGGAGCCGGTGGAGTTTCTAACTTTGAGGTAGCCAGTGTAGTCGTTCTGAATCATCCACACATTGCTTCCAGTATTGCCTACGTCCAGTATCAGCGACGCCTGTGCGTAGGTTCCACTTGCATCGTTGGAGCCCAAATGAATTTGGCTGAATTGGCCTGAAGCTGACCTCACATCGAGAAGATTCGTCGGACTTGTCGTGCCGATTCCAACATTTCCCGCGTTGTAAAAGACATTGGCGCCCGAAACTCCCCAGGGCGCCGGCGGTAGGGTCATCCAGTTCAAATTCCCTGTTCCATTGGTGGTCAGAACCTGACCCGCGCTACCCGGGTTGGCAGGCAGAGTGAGAGAGTAATTGCTAAAAGAAGCAGGGGCGGTCATGGTCAGAAAACCGGTAGTCGATCCGCGTAGAGATAATGAAGCGACATCGACGGCACCGCCAGAAAAATTTCCTGAAGGATCCCGCAGTACAAGTGAACTGCCACCCAGGGAAGGGCTGGCGTTGAGCAGTGAATTGCCGATTGTTCCGCTCACGATGTGAGAAGCATCAAGGCCTGGAATTAGTGACGCGGAAAAAGTCCCCCCACTGATCGCCGTGGCTGGCAAAACGGGAATATCAGCCAGTGTCAAAGCACGGAAAGCAGGGGTGCCGCTTCCGCCGCTGGGTGAGGCCAGAATCATGTTTCCGCCCTGAGAGGTAAGACCAAGGTTCAAGGTTCCGTTCGAGGTGATGGGGCTGCCGGTAATACTGAACAGCGAGCTGCCCGCGAGTCCAACGCTGGTCACGGTGCCACCGCCACCGCCGGAACCCGAAATGGTGATTTGTCCAGGGACGGAAGTGTTGATGCTGATTCCAGCGGAACCCACCAGGGTTTTGAACTCGTTGCCTGAACCGCCGGAGTTCACACCGTAAAGCGTGTTGGCGTTGCCAGCTGCGGGCACAAGACCAGTGCCGCCCACCGAAGAAGAAAGCGTGCCGGAGGAGATCTTGGCGGCACCGAGATTCGGAATCACCGCCGTCGACAAGGTCCCCGTTGTCAGGTCGGCCGTGCTGAGGGCGCGGAAGACGGGAATTCCCGTCGTGCCATTCGGCGAAGCCAAAACCATATTTCCAGCCTGTGAAGCAAGGCTAAGGCTGAGCGTTCCGGAACCGATGACGGGACTTCCCGTCACGGAAAAAAGAGATGATGCCGCCAAGGTCACGTTGGCATTGGATGTCCCGGAAGTACCGCCCGTGGCGGAAATGACGACCTGGCCAGGCACTGTCGTATCCAAAACAATGCCGGAACCCGGGATCAGCGACTTAAATTCCGTGCCCGAGCCCGTCGCGTTCACGCCGAACAGCTGGTTGGCGCTGCTTGCCGTCGGTACGAGGCCGGTTCCACCGTTCGAAGCTGAAAGAGTACCGCTGGTTATTTTCGCGGCCGACAACGCGGGGATATCCAGCGCGCTCAAGACCGTTCCGGCGGTGACCCGCCCCTTCGCATCGACTGACACTTTGGCGTAACTCGCCGGTGCCACACCGGTGTTGCTGAGGTCCAACAGTCCAGGGGCAGTCATGGTGACGCCTGCGGATCCATTGCCTGTGAGAGCCGGACCCAGAGTCAGGGAAGAAAGGCCTGTGCTCGTGTTGGCGGCTCCCAGGGCGACTGAAGTCGTACCGTTGAAATACATTACCGAATTCGACAAGGTGTTGTACCACATGCTTCCCGAAACCGGTGAAACTGGCATACCAGCGATTGATGGCAAGGCTGCTCCTTTGGAGGGGCTCGCCTGCAGGTAAATGCCCGAAGTTCCAGACGACAAACTCATTAGCTGATTGAATTGCGAAGTCGTCAAGGGGTTGATGTTGCCGTTGACGCCGCTGTCTTGCACGCGAAGGAGGCTTGCGGGAGCGAAGCCGGCAATGTTTTCGGCGGTGGAAGCGAACTCCGCCGGCAGAAGCGTGAGGCTCCCCAAGTTATCCCAAGTGGTGCCGGAATCGGTGCTGATCGAGACGCTCATGCTGCGTCCATCGCCGACCTGCGGAGCATAACTGCAACTGGCGGGAGAAGTGGAAGTCGCCGTTGAAGCCGACGTTGAAATCATAGTACCTTGGTTTTGAAACACCCGGTCCAGGCTGTAAGCATTTGATACCGTTGTCGTACCGGTGCCCACAATGACCGAAAAATATCCGTCAGTTCCGGTCGTTACCGTTTGGGTTTCTTGGTAGAGTTGGCACGTTCCGGAGGGATTGAAAAGTTGAAGTTGAATTTGGGCCGGGACTTATCGACAGGCTGGGAACGCAAGTTGAGTATCAGAAGGAAGCGACTTGGAGAAGACATTGTGCCCGCGCCAATGGCGCCGACTTGATTCTTCGCCGCCACGCTCGTCATTTTGATACAAATCTGGACTCGTGCCGAATTGGCGCATTCCGAACCGAGAGGCACTGGCGCAGAAAGCGTCTAGCGTGGGCGGCGGAGCCGCCACGTGTGCTTTATCGCCGAACGGATTGGCGGCCCATCAGGAAGATGCGCGGTACAAGGAGGAGATCATTACATGGGCCTGCGTATTGCCACCAATGTGGCTGCTTTGAATGCTCACAAAAATCTGAGCGTCACCCAAAGGGGGCTCCACTCCGCCATGGAGAAACTGAGTTCAGGTTTCCGCATCAACCGCGCCGCCGATGATGCCGCGGGACTCGCGATCAGCGAGAACTTGCGGGCCTTGATTCGCGGCTACCGCCAGGCCAACCGCAACGCCAACGACGGAATCTCGCTCGTGCAAGTCGCGGAAGGCAGCTTGAATGAAGTGTCCAATTCCCTCATCCGTCTGCGTGAACTGGGGGTTCAAGCCGCTTCCGATACGATCGGCGACACCGAACGCCGCTTTCTCGATGCCGAATACCAACAGCTCAAATCGGAGATTCAGCGAATTACCGATTCAACGAGTTTCAACGGCTATGATCTTCTCAACGGGACGGGCGGCCTGATTGATCTTCAGGTGGGTGTGCACAACGATCCGTTCAAAGACCGCATTTCCTTCAATTCGGCGGCCGCCAACGCGACCTTGGAGGCTCTCGGTCTCACGGCTGAAACAGTGGCGTCGAAAGTGGCGGCGCAAGAATCTTTGACCGTTGTCGATGATGCGCTGACCTCGGTGAACGCGATCCGCGCTAATTTTGGAGCTCTACAAAATCGCTTGGTCTCGACCTCGCAAAACCTGCTTGTGGCGGATGAGAACTTTTCCGCCGCCAACAGCCGGATTCGCGACGCCGACATCGCCGCCGAAACGTCGGAGTTCACCCGCAACAATATATTGACGCAAGCGGGAGTGTCAGTCCTAGGTCAGGCGAACAACATTCAGCAAGTCGCCCTGAAGCTGTTGGGATGAACTGATGAACCTTTCCTTAATGGTTTAAACCGGCGGCGCCCCAACTTGGCTTATCATTAACTTTGACTTTGACGAGGTCGACGATGGAGTCGATGAGATGAGCTGCCTTGATCGGCTT
>PSRN01000244.1 GCA_003176075.1 Bdellovibrio sp. | reverse complement strand
TAAAGGGGTCAGCCGAGCTTGGATCTACCTCGAAGTCAACATCGGGAAAAACTTATTTGATGGAGTACTAGTGAAGGTATACTGAATATCCTGCCCATGGGCATTGAGCACGTCCAGCTCCGCCTTCTCCGCCACCGATTGAAATTCCTTGGGGAGAAGATTGACGTTCGAATTGACAACCAACATCAGCCAATCCGTTTCAGGTCGCCCGATCAATTCGCGCGGCAGCAAAGGGACCAGCAAGCCAAGGCAAAGCGCCAAGAGACCCAGGACGGCCGACCAAGAGATCCACCGGGCGTTGGCTTTGCCAAGATACCAGCGAAGAGCGGTGTCATAGAAGGATTCCAATTGGCTCATGAACTTTTCGATCGGTGAGACGAGATGAATCTGCTTTTCACGGGTGAGAAGCTGTAACCGGATCGTTGGCACCAAGACAAGCGCGACAATCGCAGACATGGAATGGGAGTAAATCACGGCTTTGGCCAGGTCCCCAAGGATGGCGTTGGTCAGTCCTTGAGTCATCAGCAGGGGCAAGAAGACCACGATGGAAGCCAGAGTCGAAGCCACGACGGGGACCCGCACTTCCCTCACGGCGTGCATCACCAGACGGGTCGCGGCCTGCGGAGGCACCGGCTTGGCTGCCTCGAAATGGCGAAAGATATTCTCCATGACCACGACACTGGCGTCGAGATTCATTCCCGCCGAAAGGGCCAGCCCGCCAAGGGAAATCAGGTTGATGTTCACGCCCGTGATTTTCATTAAGATGAAGGCCAAGACAATACTCAGCGGAATTTCAATAGCCGCCGTGGCCACGTTCTTGAGGCTGCCAATAAACAAGAACAAAACGAACACCGCGAGGCCCGCCGCCAGACACACTTCTTTCACCACGTTGCGAATGCTGGCGTCGATGAATTCCGAAGGGTTCACCAGGATCCGGTACTCCACGTCCTTTGAAAGGCGCGGCTTGAGCTTGTCGATAACCCGGAAAACTTCATCGGACATTCTCTTGACGTTGGCGCCCGGCTTGGGCAGGGCGTACAAGATCACGCTTTCAGACCCGTTGGTGCGAAAGGACCAACTCATCGTATCGTCGTTTTCCAGGCGCACCGAAGCCACGTCTTGAATGAGAATAAACTGACCCGAGCGGGTTTTGACCGGAATCTTGGCGATCGACGAAGGCCCCGCGATTTGGCTGGGCACTTCCACCGTCCATTGATCGTCTCCCACTGAAAGTTTTCCTCCGCCGAGAGACCGGTTCGCATCAATCAAGGCTTTTTCGATGTCCGAGGGAAACACCATCAGGGTCGCCATCTTTTCAGGATTCAGCGACACCGTGATTTTCGTTCTTTCGGGATTCCACAATCCGACTTCTTCAGCGTCACGAATTCCCGCCAGCTCAGGCGCGAAAATAGGTTTCAAATACTGATAGAGCTCGTCCAAAGAACGTTTGCCGCTGTAGAAACTGACCGCCAGCTCGCCGTTGCCGCTCCAGGAGTTGACCCAGGTGCCCAGGCGAATTTCCTCAGGCCAAGTGGCCGACGCGGCGGCCGTCAAGGTCTGAATCTCCTTCAGCGCCCCGTCGTCATCAGTTCCCCACTGGAACAGCAAATGGTAGCGGACGTTTTGCTCGCGGTAATCGGCGGTCAGTTTCTCCACCCGGTGCCCCTGAACCACGGCCGATTTGAGCTGCCCTTCGAAAAGCTCCCCGTAAGTGCGCAAAAATTCCGAGGGAGGCAGATCGCCAAAGGGCACTTGAACGACAATGTCGGGTTGCGAGCTATTGGGAAAAAGTGAAATCGGCATCGTCAAGCCCGACCACACTCCCCAGACGGCCAAGCTCAACAACACAACGTAGACACGTACGGGAGAACGGTAAAGAACCTCCATGAATCACTCTATTTTTCCAGAATCAATTTCAACTTCGTCACCGTCGGCCAAGTACCGGTTGGCGCGAATCACGACTTTCTGGCCTTGGGAAATTTCGTCCTTCGGATTGGGGACCAGCTCAATAGTGCCCCCCAATTCGCTGCGAATGACCACGGGTCGTTTCATCACTTTGCCGTTTTCGAGAATCTGCACGAAGGGCTTCCGGTCCCTATAGACGATGGCCGAGGACGGCAGCACAATGCCCTGCCGGGGATTCAAATCGAACTGCACTTGGACGATCATTCCAGCGCGAAACACCCTGTCTTTCACGGCGCCAACACCGTGCGTGGGCGGCGGGCTGATTTCCAGCTGCGCCGAAGCCGTCCCCGTCTTGACATCGACCAAAGGGGAAAGGCCGACGATCCGAACTTCTTGCGGGGCCTCCGTTGTCCCTTTTATCTTTCCAACCGTTCCAATGGCAAAGGACCCCAAATCCGCCGCCGGAATCTCAATTTCAATCTTGAGCTGGCGAGGATCGGTGATCAAAAACAAGGAAGCCCCTTTTTCCACCTTCGACATCAAGGAAACATCGAGGCGCGAGAGAAAACCCTGAGTCGGCGCCCGTACCGGAACCGGCGCGAACTTGTATACCGGATCGGTGTTTTGGATGATCAAAACGGATTCCCCCCGTTGCACCGAGGATCCGACGGGCTTCAGGATCCTTTGCACCAGCCCCTCGTTCTCGGCGTTGACGAGGGCTTCGATCTTCGACCGCACCCGTCCCGGAAAAATCATTTGATCTGAAACGTTTTGAAGCGATATTTCTTGAACGAGAACTTTGGGTTTTGTAATCAGGGCGGCGGCGGCCAAGCCATCCCACAACACCAGAGTAATTTGGCCCAGAAATAGAAGCGCAAAATGAAAGACGATTCCAAGCATGTTCCGCAAAGACCGATTTCTCACAGAGCGATTTTTCAAAAAGCCCCCTCCAATTCACAAGTCACCAAATGGAAGTGTCCGCATGGGAGTAACGAGTACCATGCTGCGCGCCAATTCTCAATGCGAAGTTGAATCTTTGGGGCCTTTTACGGGAGAAGCCACCTCTCCGGGTTCAATAAAAGCCGGCTCGCCCGTGACCAGAAAAAACTTCACGTCATCAAACAGCCAGCCGACCTGGCGCCGGTAGAGTTCAGCCACCACCAGGCTCCCCGCCACCATTCTTCGGATAATCAACGGTTCATATCGGCGTGCATCCTTGAGGTCATTTGTTCTTGGATGAGCAAGATCCATATCGAGCAGGGTTTTGATCTCGGAGCGCGATGAAGCCGCCAGCTCTTCGATCAATTCAAGGGTCGTCTTCTTAGCGTTTTTCTTGCTGAATTCCGGCCACTTTTCACTCGCCTTTGTGTACACTTGAAGGCGAAGAGCCGGGAGCAGCTGATCGACCATGGCCTCCTCAAAATAAGGGTGAATGCCTTCTTGGTGGGTTAACTGACCCTTGTTGTTTTCAGTGACGTGCAGAGGCATCGCCAGATCGGCCGGATAATGGCTGAGAACACCAGCGACAACCAACCACTGGCTCTGCACTTCCTGCCGTTCCTTTCCGACCAGGTCCTTTTGGTGACGGAGAACCTCAGTGATCGACCCCAGGCGATCCACCAGTTCGCGAATCCTCCAGTAGGCGCGCCCCCAGTCCACTGAGGCCTCAGGAAAGCGCTTGTCAAATTCGGCGCGCGGCAGGGCGAATGGATGATCCACTTCCTTGTGAATCTGAAAAAATCGATCAAATTTCTCCAGAAACATACGGTGCTGCGGATCTTCCCTGACGAAAGTCGCAAGCCGCTTCCACATGAAGTCGGGGACATTGGCGTAATAGCCCAGCTCGAACGTCCTGGCCCTTAAAAATTCGGCCATGGGTTGATCTGAGGCCAGAAGCGCGGCTGTCTCCGCGATGATCTGATGGCCGTGCCGGCCCCAAGCGTGAACGTCCGGACTCGAAACGAGCCCTATCAAAAGACAAAGGAAGGGCGCAAAAAATAATCGCCGCCCACGCTCTGTAAACCGGAAACCCACAGTAATCGCTCCCTTTTTGGTTATATATGTATTCAAATAAGGTGGCGGCGCAATCGATAACGGCAAGCTTCTTTGCATTTCTTGCTGGTGCGGTGGGACGCCACGGGGAAAAATCTCAATGACCAAATTTCGCCTTCGTCATTTCATCTTTGCCTTTTTGACTGTCGCGGTTGTAGCGATGATCAGCTTGTTGATCGGTCCGCTTTTGCCGATTCGCGAGCCTGCAATGGGAAACTCATTGAGCCAACGGATTGAAGGACAGTCCGTGGAATCCTACCTCAAGGAAGTTGAAAAGCCGTTTCTCGCTGACCTTCATCCGGGTTTCCAAAAGCAGGTCCATTGGGCTGGCGAAGCCGAAAAGAAAACTCCACTGGGTCTTGTCTACTTTCATGGTTTTTCGGCCAGCCCCCTCGACACCTCGCCCATGATGGCCCGCCTGGCGCAAGAATTCGGGGCGAATCTTTTCCTTCAGCGGCTGAGCGGACACGGCTTTCGTAATCCCTTACACCTTGGCGATGCGCGCTGGCCGGACTGGCTGGTCGATGGCGAGGAGGCCTATCAAATTGGCAAAAAAATGGCGGAACAAGTGGTGTTGGTTGGAACTTCCACGGGCGCTCTTCTGGCGATCAAGAGCGCTCTCGATCATCAGTCAGAAAATCATATCAAGGCCGTGGTCTTGTTATCGCCGAATTTCATGCCGCAAGCGGCGGGGGCGATGTTCCTGGAGGGTCCCTTGGGACCCTTGTGGGCTCGCCTGTTTATCGGGCCGGAACGAAGGTATGGAGTACTCACTCCCGCCCACGAAATCTACTGGTCCACTCATTACCCCAGTCGAGCAGTGGCTGAATTGATGAATCTTGTGGGCCTATCGCAACAATGGGCGCTCACCGAACTTCACGTCCCCATGCTGTGCATTTACACTCCAGAGGACAAAGTCGTTCGCGTGGATCGAATCGAAGAAAATTGCCACACAATGAAGGCCAAGCTGCAAGTGGTGGGGAATCGACATGAAATGATCAGCGAGGCCCTCGGACTAACTTCGACTTTGCCAAACCTTCTGGGGCTGACTTCCGAATTCATTCGCAGCCACTGATGATACCTATGAATTAATTTTAGGGGGAGCGGAGAACTTGGGCGCGAATTTGCGACAATTGATCGGCTGGCTTATGATGACGGTCGCCCCAATAGTTTGAGTTTTAGTTGAGCCTTGATGCGTCTGACACGGGAAGGATTCTAAACTAATGTCTACTCGCCTGTCTGCTCTACTGTCCGCTCGCCAGCTTTTGCTTTCGTTCTTAATCGCTTGTCATTGTCTGACAACAAACCAGTCCAGAGGCGATGACAATCGGCTTTATAAACGCAGGCCGACCAGGAATCAGATTCGGGAAGTCGCGGATCGAATTGTCAATTTGGGATTCTTGCCAATAACCGCTGCGGAACAAACAGAAATGATCGACCTGATCGCTTCCTATCCCTTGGGTGCACTTCGGGAAGTACCTCCACCTCAGTCCTTCCCTAATCGTTCCCTTTTATCTGGGATTTGGAGCAGGACAACTGACATCATCGTAGGACTTGGATACTCGTACGACGAATGGGATTCCGCGGAGGGATTTTTCTCTTCAACTCATGATGACGGAAGGATCATGTCGGGAAGATTGCGGAATTTCCGTTCGGACATCGGTTTTTTTGTTGCAATTAAAGAACAAGAGACAAGCCGGCTTTCATGGGCAAAGAAACGGATAGAAAAACCTCGTGGAATCGCCAACATTGTGCTGGGTCCATTTGCATCGATTACCGAGAGGGATCATAGGCAAATCACAGAAGTTCTGCAGCAAATTCCCGAGGCTCAAGTCATATGGAAGAAGTTGAAGGCTGGAGAATCCGATCGAACTATTATCCTGCTACGCAATCTCAAAGACCCCACATTGGCCAGCACTCTAATGGTTTCCTTGCAGGAAAAGATCTTCGATCTCAATGAACGGGAAACTCCTGATAATGCAAGTGAAACATCGGTGCGCGGCCTGGAGTACCTTGTGCGTTGTGATCAAGTTCATGCTTTGCTGTAGGGTCGGCCAACCAATAATTTACACCCGATGATTTCCTATGATTTCTTATCCAAGGTCAGCGCCACCTTCTCTGAACCGTGGGTCACCGTGACAACAGACCCGACCGGAATGATTTCAGGCAAGCCCGCCAACCAATTTTTTTCTGACAGTTCCATGACGGCTTCATGATTTCCAGCTTTGTTGGTCGTGACCACCATTTCTCCCAACTGGTGCGAAGTTCCATTGATGGAAATGGAAGCGATAAGTTTTTCCCCTGGCGGAAAACCAACAACCCCCAGGGATAACTTCCGGCCTGATTCCATCGCTACAAATTTGAATGAAATCACCAAAACCGGGGTCGAGTGCAAAGCTTCGGTCGCGCCTCCGGGCCGCACGGCGGTGACCGGATGCTTCTGCGTCTGTCGATTTTCCTTGCCGGTGTGCCGAGACGGCGATTTTTGACCCACTTCCAGTTGCTGATTTCTTGGCTGGCGCATTCTCACGGCGTGATTGTGATCAGCTTGTGAAGCTTGTGCAGAGGAGGCGGGCAAGCGACCACCCGGCGTTTGATTGGAGATCCTCCGACTGGGCCCCGTCGAATGCCCTATCGGTCGCACGTGCTTTACCGCAGCTCGCGCGGAAGGTTTTGTCCGCTTAATTTTCTTCAAGGTCACCCGAGGTCCTTCATCTTCGGCCCGCGCTGGCCCAGCGCCGAAGGCCAACATGACGACCAGGGCTCCAACGCCCCAAATGATTCGTCCCACCAAACACCCCCATTTTCATATTTCAACGTGCACCGGATATGCCAATACGAAAGTTCCATTATTCCAAATACTTAGACAGCTTTCGAGACGCTGAACTTTGGATCATCTTTAGCTGTCCGCAAGGCGTAAATTGCGAACAAGTTTTAACTTTCGGCTTTTTTGTCGACTTTCCAGACATTTCCGCAGGATTTTCAGAGAATTGTCACAAGCGAAGCTGATCCGCCGAATTTTCGACTCAATCGGAGACAGGCTCCCTCGTACCAGGAAAGGCTTCTCAGCTTCTCATATTCTCAAACTGCAGGGGCATACCGAACTGCTGAGACTTCAAGAAGGAGATGCATTCCTGCAACTGATCAATACTTTTTGAAGTGATTGTCACCTTGTCGTCATTGATTTGCGGCTGAACTTTAAGCTTCGAATCGCGAATCGCGCCATTTATTTTTTTCGCCGTTTCACGGTCGATCCCTTGCTTTAATTTAACTTCTTGCTTCATCATGCGGCCGCCGATCTGTTCGATTTTAGCGAATTCCAGGGCCGAAATATCAATGCCACGGCGGTGGAGCTTAGACTGCAGTATATCCTTGATCGCCCCCATCTTGTAATCGTCTGGCGCCTTGATGGTAACGGTCTTTTTGTCCCACAGAACTTCCGACTGGGAGCCGCGAAAATCATATCGATTCTCGATTTCCTTCCGGGTCTGGTTCACTCCGTTGTCAAGTTCCTGCAAATCAACTTTAGATACCACGTCAAATGAGGGCATGACGGAGGTATTGCAGATCTTGCAGGAAGAAGCAAGCGTGGGCGGCGAAGCCGCACACTGACAGCCAGAGAGCCGTGCCCCCAGAATTTTGCAGCCACAGCGGAAATCGGCATTTGACTGCCGGAGGCCGCCGCTTGCAGCTCCTCGACGCTTCCACCAAAGGTGAGGCACCAGACACCGAAAACGATAAGGCCGGCATAGGTAAACAAGGAAAGCAATGTCGCCTGCGGAATCAAATGCCGCGCCATTTTGGTTTCCTCGGCAAGAGTGCTGACCACGTCAAAACCACAATAGGCAAGGGTCGCAAACACCATCGCTCGGAAAAGTCCGGAGGTTCCGGCTGACGAAGCACTCCAACGAAAGGTTTCCATGCTGAAATGAATCTCCGCTGGAGTCTTCAAAAGGACAGTCGCGCACAAAGCGACCACCACCAAGGTTTCAAAAAGCAAGAATCCGAGGGCGCCGTGGCTGGCGGCCGTAATGCCCCGGTAGACGAAAAACGAAGACCAAGTCAGGCAAATCAGAGCTCCGAGCGCGTAGCTGAACATCCCGGCTGGAAGTCCCAGGGGCGACAACAGATCGGATGCGAACACACCGAGAGTCACGGGTTGAATCACGAAATTGGTAAAGTAATAGAGAAACACCATGCAGCCACACCATGTGGCTAAACCACGAGGGGCCGCCAGATGGGCCCAGCTCGCGGCACTTCCCGAGAGTGGATACTCCGCCGCCAAAAGCACATAGCTGACAGCGGTGGGAAGGGTGGCCAGCAGGGCCCAGACAAAGGCGATCGGCGCGTCCTTGCCTGCCGCCAAGTAAGCGGGCCCAAATGCGCCATAAAGGGTCATGGCCGGCGACAGCATCACCACGCCAAGGGTGGCCGCACCGAGGAGGCCCAAGACTCCCGAGGGCAAGGCCGCGGCGGCGGCGGCGCTGCCGCAAGTCGGTGGCTTGACGAGCTCCGCCGCCGAGGCGGCTCCGTCGGCACCTCCGCTGCCCAAGTCGGTGCCTGCGGCACCTCCGCAGACGCCACGGGCCGCTGGACCCTCTACTGGCCGCTTCCTGGCAAACGCCTCTGTTTTCATGCTCACTTCTTGACCCTACCCATCTCATTCCGAGTCAGCAAGATTTGGACAATTGTAATGTCCACAATTGACGCTTCCTTGAAATGTCAAATCAGTGGCCCACCGAACGGCATCCCACAAGGCACTGCCATTGCAATGGTTGCTTAAATGGAACTTAGAGATTCCCACTTAAGACGAAGGAAAAGCGGCCCATGGACCTCAAGAAAGTGACTCAGTCCATCCTTTCAACGATAGAGCTCTTCAGAAGCATTAGCAGCTCCGCGTCCGACAATGGAAATGCGGAAATATGGCCCCCATCCTTTGAACTCGAAGTGAACCGACTGTATGAAAGACTCCAGCCTGTGCGGGATGGACTGGATCAGAGCATGAACACGCGGCTCATCGCTTGGCCCAAGGAACACGTCGAGGATGAGCAACGCAAAGTTCTGACCGCCGCCATCAAGCTTTCCCACGATTCCGCTTTGCCGCCTCAAGTCCGCGACAACGCCAAAGAATTTGCGAAGTCCTGGGTGGAGTTTGAAATCATCCGACACAACAACTTGAAGGCCAGGGTCTTGGGCATTGAAATCGACGCGGCTAAAGAACAAGAGAATTTAATGAATTTCGTCAAATTCGCGGCGCCGCTCAGCCTCTATCACCTCGAGCAGCACAACAATTCTCACCCCTATCCTGAGATCGACTACCTGTCGGAAGAAATTGAACTTTCCATGTCGGGCAACCCGGACCATAAAAAAGCCCTCAGCGACGAAGTCAGACGCCTCCAGCGTCTGACTCCACAGCCTCAGCCGCCACGTCAGGGTCATTGATTGTATTCTGGCGATTGCGTTCTGCCGATTGCTACTTGCCGAGGGGATGAATTTGCCCGCAGCGACGCACCCGTTGAGGGAGTCGCTCAGACCGATTCGGTTCTTGTGAAATCGCCTCAAATGACGTTGGCGGACCGCTGAAATTGGTAAGTTCGCCCCCCACAAGTTCCGATATATTTTCCTCATCATCAAAATGAATAAAGATACGTGTGTTTGTCGCTTTCCCGTCAAAATTCAGTCCTTTTAACCTCTCCCATCTTGAAGATGACTTCGAATTCACTTGCACGAGCAACCATAGCTCACGACCCATTCCCGCCTTGCTGATCCCAAAAACACGACCTAAAAGCGCCGCTGTATTCAATGGGTTAGAAATTCTAACGCGGTCAGCCCGTTTGTTGGGCCTAAAGTTCCAAAAAACAAAGGGTTTTACCCAATTATTCCAATGCAAATTCCGGCTTTTACTCATCCGTTCAACGACCTTCCAAAGAATCTCCGTGGAGTCGTCGGAAAATTCCAGGAAAGCTAAATTCCTGATGATGGTTCCATCAGAGTACGTGACCACTCCAGCAAACGAGGGAATATTATAAACCTTTCCATTGTCCCGAAAACGAGAGAACAGGACCAAAACCAAACCGTGCTCCTTGAGAGCAGGAGCCATCCTCAGTGCGAGTTCCAGGTGGCGGTCTTGCGGCTCACCGATAACCCTGACGTTTCCTATTTGACTGAAAATCTGGTCACTTGAAGCCGCATCCAAGGCCGCCTCCGGGGAAGACCATAGAGCCGCTTTGGCTCTAGCGATTTTGCCGGCTTGGTCTAAACTAATCGCGTCCTGATCACCGTGGGCGTCGGCGCCAGCGCAGACCAGAACGGCAGCGATAACTCCCAGAATGGCTCGGACTACCGGTGGCATCTTGAATCAATCCTCCAAGGGGAAATCCACAATTTTTGCGAGTTCATTGCTTGCTCATTTACAGTTCGCTGCGTGCTGACAATTTGTGTTCGACTCATCTTATACCAGCCGCGTCGTCCTGTTGAAATCCATTGGTAAAAATTGCCTTCGCCACTGACGCCCGTGGCGGCTTCGCCGCCCACGCTGGTCTGAGGATGCCATAGGAACCTGATCAAGGCGAATTCGCGCCCCCCCGACCAACTGCTTAATTTCCGACGGGTTTCGTGCAAAAAATTCCGGGTTAGAACCCATTGAAGGTCCGTTCTCTAAATTCTCAGAGACCTCGCTTCAAAGACTGGTATAAACCGTCGCAACATTTTTTGGACGTCCTGAGCTTGGCAACAAGCTGGCGAGCCAGAAGGCGAAGCACAAAAGGCAAAAGACAGAAAGGCGACGAGACAAATTATGACGTCGGATATCAAAATGCCCAAGCGACTTTTAGGTTTAATTATCGGACTTTCCATTTGGACCGCAGCCAGCCCTGGTTTCTCCCAAGGGCTTCTTTCTTCTGAGGATGTGCTTTTGGTACCTATGGGCGCAGGTGGTACTGGCGCGGCAATTTGGGCACAAATGCAACTGGAAAAGCTTGGCAGCGAAATCGATAAGAAGGTGGCAAAACACACGCGCGATATCAGTCAATTAGAAAAAAAGGCTAAGGATCTTGAGGATCGATCTAAACTCGTCCGCCAAGGAGAGCCCACAGAAGAGAAGAAGGAACTGTACAAAGGAAAGGTCGGCAAAAAAGGCGTTTACGACCAGTTGCCGAACGATGATGACGCATTAAGAAGAGAATTGTCTGATCCTCTATTTCGCCTGCAAGGAGAGAAAGTTGACGAGATTGTCCGAACCTTGAAAAGCCCCGCCTTAAAGGACTTGCAATTAAGACTGGACGTGCAACTGGCCATGGGAACGAATGAAGGAGAAACCGTATTGCGGACCGAGCCTCTGCACGGAAGCGTCGACGAAATTATTAGTGGTTTAAAGCGGCTTGTTGATGATCAAAAACCAGATCTCGCTCCCCGCTCCATACATAAAGTTGTACTGGCGATACCTGGTAATAAGGAACCTGATCCAAACTTGGCGGATCAGTTACTTACAGATGCCAAGAACTTGAGAGCCAGCGCGGAGGAGAAAACACAGCTTCATGCGGGAGAGGTCCAACGGCTCAGCGAGGCGAATAAGGCCGTCAGGAAAAGACTGAAAATCTGGAGAGCCACAGGGATCCTTGTTGCGGCGTTCTCGGTTTTGATCGGATACACCGTAAATAGCATGGCGGAAGAATTGGTCACTCTTGCTGAGAATTGCGAGTCCGAAGAAGCTTTGAATCTGCAAGCGTCTCGGGTCGCCGCGAAAACGGGAGTGGACCCCGATGTGATCGCCGACCGGTTTATCCAAGCTTGCGCCAGGTGATTGAATGCGAACTTGGTTCGTATTTTGTATTCTGATTGAACTTCTTGCTCACCGCGGGTTTGCCGCCTCCGAGTTCTTGAGTTGTCAAGGCGTGGACGTTTCCGCTTCTTACTCGTTCGAAGAGGTCGTCGGTTTCGTGATTGGATTGAAGGCGGAATTCGAAAATCGACACCGCATCGCCCAGTCGGAAATTGAACGAAGCATGGCTTGCCTCAAGGACGAAAAGGCGGACGCATCCTGCGCCGCCCGCAACAGCTACTATCTGGAAACGGTGGCCGCCGAGTGGAAGGTTTATCGGCGCAGTTTGGCGCTCAGCCGTTGGCGAAATGCGGCAGGCCCTTACGCCGGCGGACCTAAAGATCAATTCAATTTTGACTTGGCTGATCCATCCTATGCTTGGATTGGACAGGTGAAACCCGAGGCACTGATCGGCCAGGAAGAAAAAGAAGTCGAAGAAGAAATAAACAAAATTTCAACACGGATTTACAAGTCCCTGATTCTCGAGGCCGCCGGGAAAGATCCTTCGGCCATTCAAGTTGATCAAATCAAGGAGGCTGAGGGACGGTTGCAGGTGATGGACTGGGCTGCGCTTCGTTCCAGCTCTTACTATTGGCCACAAAGAGCGGTTCAAAAGATCCAATCCGAGGTCTTTTATTTAAACAGGAAACGGCTGATTCGTCAGATATCAAAGATTCATATCCTCGCCTTTATGACGCAAGCACAAGTCAATAAGGCCAGCATGATTGAAGCTTTGTCGCGAATGAGCCAAGCCCTCGACCACGAACGAGTTCGTGTCGTGAAACTGTGGGCCAGATTACCCAGCGCCGAGGCCTTGCGGGCTGATCAAGCCCTCATAATCAGCTTGGTTCCCCGGATGAGCGAACTGATGGACTATCGGTTGATTGTGGAAGCGGCGCTCAGCAAGAATCCGCGCTTTTGCCCGGTAGCTGAAAGTTTATCAAGCAACATTGGGAACCTCCAATTACTGGAGACAGGAATGCTTTTTGCCGGAGGGGTGGGTGCGGCGGTGATGGCCCCCGCCGGCTGGCTCTTCGCTTGTGTCATGGCTGGCCTCGGGATTTTTCAAGGCTATACCATTTACGATGCTTATCACAAATATTATACCGACGCGGAATCGGCCTTGAGCAGTCCACAAATGGGCTCGGATGGAAAGTCGGTCGAGCAGGTCATTTTCAGCGCCGAGAACTTCAAAGGTGAAGTCTATTTGGCACCCTCGATCCTGGTGGGAATGCCGCTTCTTCGCGTCAGCCGATATTTGAAAATTTTCAAAGAATGGAAATGGATTCGAAAATGAGAATTGAAGTTGTAAGGATGCAAATTTTAGCGAATAAGAAGCAAGGGCAGCGTGGACGGCGATCTCGAATTAAACGAAATTAAAATGAATTATCTTAACGAATAAGAATTATCTTAACGAATAAACAGAGGAGATACTATGAAACGAATTATTCTAGGTTTTTCAACCCTCGCCATGATCAGCGGGTCAGCCCTGCCAGTCGCGGCGCAAACCGCCGCCGCTCCCGCGCCGGCCACGGCACCAACCGGCGCTACCCCCGTGCCGGTCGTCGCGCCAAGTCCCACGGGTTCCGTTTTTTTAGGCCAAGCGGGGGACTATAAAGTCGAGACTTATGATCAATCAAAAATTGATTCGATGTTCGTCCAGCACTACTCGGACCGGCAAAATCAAGACCGCGACTTCGTGATCGGAAAGCAAAAAGATATCGCGAATCAATTGAAGGGCTTGGTGGACGACCTCAACAAACCCCAGGGGCTGGTGAGTATGGCTGTCAAATCCACAGCCAGACAGTCCGTCGACCTGACCCAGTTCGTGGGGGCTCGCGAGGAAGTGATCGCGACGATCAACCGAATCGATGCCGAAGTGGAAGGAATTTTCCTGCTGCCGTCAGTCCTCGAGAAAGCCGCTCAGGATGTTCAGCTGCAAAAAGAAGAAATCCGCAAACTGCCCCAACCCTTGCGCGTGGGTTTGGAAGGCCTTAAGCAGTTGTTTATCGAGCAAAAGAAGAAGTTCCTGTCACAAGTGGACACCAAAACCTATTTCTTGGTTCTTCCGAATGGTGTGATTAAGGATTTTCAGTACAACGCAGATTTCAGCAATTTGCCCGTACCAGCCGAGAAGTTGGAGGAAATGCGCATGTCGGCCCTGCAGGATCGAGCTAAAGCTGACAATGAAGATATTCGCAATATGCTCAAGGAGTTTAATTTGATGGCGGTTACGGATATCCGCGGCTTGCGCGTGGCCTTTGGAACCTCGCAGACTTACCGTTGGCAAGTCAACAAAAAGGGCAAAGAGATCAACTTTGAACGGCTGGGCAATATCTTCCTGGCCCGCGACTACCTCCGTTACACCTATGGTACGCAATTGGGTGCGATACTCATTGACTACAATAAGATGATCGCGAACTTGGATGCAATCTTCACGGGCAACACCTCAATCTTGAAATACATTTCCGTCGATTTTCCAACAAATAATCTGACTGAATACCAAGACAAGATCGCCAATGCCCTGAACGCGGCGGAGAAGCGCAATGAGGAGGTTTTCGGACAGGGTGTCGCCCTGCTGGATCGAATCATGTCTGGATACACTTTCCTGAGAGGTCAGTCACAACTGGCTGAAGTGAACATCTTTGTTCTTAAGCTGTTGGAAAACGACATCCTGCACGAGATCATGCTGATGTCCCCCGGGGGAAGCCGTCAAATGCGCGAAGACTTCCGCAACGTGTACATGAAGGATCCAGCAAAAGAAAAGAATACGCGCGCCGTGGTGGCCGATCTGAGGGCTTTGATGAAAGCACCGGAAGGTACGCCGGGCAACGA
Organism: Bdellovibrio sp.; assembly: GCA_003176075.1. Lineage (GTDB taxonomy): Bacteria > Bdellovibrionota > Bdellovibrionia > Bdellovibrionales > Bdellovibrionaceae > PSRN01. Next base: position 398 of record PSRN01000244.1, on the reverse strand, counting down.
TTCAGACACTGGAGCGATTCTTGGTGGAACATTCATGGGCACCTATAAAATTGCCGTGGCTGCTTTGGATACAGTCGTCGACTTTCTTGAACAAGCCCGCTTGAAAGAGGCAGGATACGAAGCTCTTCGCGCGAACAGTCAAACGAAGAACGTGATTGATCACCGAGGCGACCTGTAGGGTCGCCGGCTTACGGAGGCGACCTGTAGGGTCGCCGAGCCGGCAAACCGAGGCGACCTGTAGGGGCGACGGGAGATTGACGGCCGATTGACGACAAGAACCAGTACGACAATGAAGACGACGAGGGTAACTATGAAATGGTCGGTTAATAAATTTGCCGGGGCAGCGCGAGCGGTGAGAGCGACGGGAACGGCGGGAGCGGCGAGCCTGACGGCTCTTC
>PSRN01000099.1 GCA_003176075.1 Bdellovibrio sp. | reverse complement strand
ATAAAGGGGTCAGCCGAGCTTGGATCTACCTCGAAGTCAACATCGGGAAAAACTTATTTGATGGAGTACTAGTCCCATGCGCCTAAATTCTGTTTCCCATGAATTCCAATCTCCGAATTCGGTTTTAAGATCTTGTTCAATTTTTCCACCCGGCTTGCCGTTTCCGCCGAGATTCGCGAAATAGAGCTCGTGCAAAACGACGGAACCCGTTCTCATTAAATGTTCGCGCTTTAGATCATTGTAGGCGAAAGGGGCATAGTCTTTGTCAGCCATCGCTTGCGAGAGTTTTTTATTGACCGAGTTCAAGGTTTTTACTGACCCAGCGTAATTATTCTCCCAATGCGACGTGATTAGCTTTTCAGAAATTCCCTTGAGTTTCTTCGGATCAAAAGGAAGTGGCTTATTTAATTGGAAGTTCCGTTATTTTCATGTGACTATTTCCTTCTTCAGCAAAGACAGTGGGCTCCATGCTCATAGCGCCCAACGTTAAGGCCATTAATTTTAATGCCAATCTTCGATCAAAGTACTCCAATTCAAGACTCCTTATGCAGTCGTAGTGGGATTCCAACCATGTCTTTCCTCGGTGTACGACTTGCACCAGGTGTAGAGGGCTTCATAAAGAATCATTCCGATCTCTAGCATCTTTTGATCGTCAGGAAAATTAGCTGATAATCCAAGAGTAATGGCAAGAAGTCCCGGCGCCTGGGCCGATCTTTCTAAGGTATCCGTATCAGCAGCACGAACGATCTCGGCTAACCTTAATACTGCGACATCCCGGATCTTATATTTCTTAATGATGGCATCGAAGCTACAGAGGTCACCATCGTGGCTTAGCTCCACCCCTACGATATCGTAGGGAATCGCATTTTCACTCTGGGCAACCTTCAGTACGTTCTCCTTCGGAACATGAAGAAACTCGGCGTTTGGATCGACAAACCTTCTAATAAGCCATGGACATGCAACGCGATCAATCTTCGGACGTTCTCGGGTGACCCATTTCACGATGACCCTCCCAAAAGGGAAAAGACCGCTTCCTCAACAGCAAGGAAAAGGAAACGGCCACCGCTATTTTACTCCTTATGCTCGTGCTCTTCGCCTTCTTCGTGACGTTCCGCGACTTTTTCCCATTTTTCGTGAAGGTCATAACATTTGGTCTTTGTAAAAGACTTTTTGTCCGAACCGTGCTCCATCTTTTCAACCCACTCCGCGATTTCGTTTGGCTTCATATCCTTGACCTCTTTGCCATACTTTTTATCTGTCTTACATGCTTTGGCCATGGCGTTCAGCGCGTCTTCTTTGGCATCCTTTGCAAAAGCAATTCCGCCGATGGTTAACGCTGCTATCCATATCACTGCTTTCACGTTTCCTCCTCGACCCAGATCAGGGTCAATTTTGTTATTTGTCATGTAACAATTGTTACTGTATTGTGATGATTGTGCCCTGGTCAATAGAATGGAGCGCGATGTCTAAGTCAAAACCATGGCTGATGCTCTTGCATCAAATCCCTCCCAAGCCCGATGCTTTGCGAGTTCGGGTTTGGCGAGCACTACAAAAGATCGGTGCCTTACAACTTAAGAATTCAGTTTACGTGCTGCCCTCAGATACCAAGAACAAATCAAAATTTGAGACGGTGCTGGGCGAAATTGTGTCTGGAAAGGGCGACGCGTTTCTCTGCGAAGCTCAGTTTATTCAGGGCATCGACAGCGGCGAGATCATTGCTCACTTTAATGTTGATCGGTCGGAGCGGTACAGGCGGCTGGCGGACGAACTCAGGGAGTTGCAAAGGCTGTTTTTGAAAACTAAACCGACCGAAAGCGACCTGATGGGTGTCGAACACTCAATTGGAAAGCTGGAACGCCAGCTGACTGAACTCAAGGAATTGGACTTTTTCAATTGCGATGAGCAGAAACCAACATGCAAGCTTCTTGATGAGATCCTTTCGCGCCTCAGGAACCTCCGGACGGGCGAACTTCCGAGTCCAAAAAAGATGGATCTAGTAGATTTCCAGGAGAAAGTTTGGGTCACCCGATCTGGCGTTCGTATCGATCGAGTGGCATGCGCTTGGCTAATTGCAAAGTATATTGATCGCAGGCCCACGTTCAAATTTGTGAGTGAGTCGGATTACAAGCCAAAGAAAAATGAAGTTCGATTCGATATGTTCGATGGGGAGTTCACCCATATTGGCGACAGGTGTTCAATGGAGGTCCTTGTCGATTCATTTTCTTTAAAAGATCAGTCGATTCGAGTCTTAGCCGAAATTATTCACGACCTCGATCTCAAAGATACGAAATTCAATCGTGCGGAAACGCCTGGTATTGGAATGGTTATTGAAGGTATTGTTAAATCGGAGCAGAAAGATAAAGGTAGAATCAAAAAGGCTTCGGCCATTTTTGATGATCTAATCGGAACGCTGAAAAAGTGAGGGAGTTGGTAACCGAAATCAACAATGCAAGCCCCGTTTTGGTCCAACTTCGAATCATAACATCCCTTCCCTTTGCGATTCTGAATCTGTTCGATCAATTCGTGACATCAGCGGCAAACCTCGCGAATCGCCCTCGCGATTTTCCGCGCCACCTCATTTTCAACCATGGATTCGCGGCGCACGAGAAACACGTCCCGGCTGATTGAAACGGAGACGCGCGGAATCTCGACTTTCTCCAATTGATGGGCGGCCGGTGTTTCCAGATTGTGAAGATGCGCGACGAATTCAGGCATGAAGATCGCGCACAACCCCTGTGATACGAGCGCCAGTCCGGTGTTCATCAGATCGACGCGGTAAAGCACCCGGCGCGCATGATCGTTCTCCGGCCAGGCGTCGAGCCCGCGCACACCAGAGGGCGTTCCCTCCAGCGGATTGGCCGGAACCACGAAGGGAATCTCGGCCAACGCCTTTCCGGAAAAGACCGCCCTGCGCGCGAAGACCGCCATTTTCACGCGCGCCACCCGCACGTACTCGATCCCTTTGCGCGGGATGGGTTCGTAAGTGATGCCGAGATCCACGCGGTTCAGGGCCAGCGCTTCTTCGAGACGGCCTGGCAGAAGTTCGCGCACCTCGATTTCAACACCGGAAAGGTGAGCTTTGGCCAGATGGCCGATAAAGTAAGACGTAAAAACCTCGAAGGAGCCGATGCGAACCACGCCTGTGCCTGGGTCATCGGGACTTCCGTGAAGGAGCCGGTCGAGTTCCTTGAAGAAGGGCGCCGACCGCCGGTAAAGATCCATGCCCTGATCGGTGATCACTATGCCGCGCCCGCTCGGCTGGAAGAGAACACGGCCCAATTCGCCTTGCAGAACTTTCATCGATTTACTGAGTCCGCTATGCGAAATCCCCAGTAATTCAGAAGCCCTGCGCATATTGCTTGTCTCGACCAGAGTGCAAAACTGCCGAAGCTGATTGGTTTCCATATGGAACCAATCATGCATTTTAATTCGCTTTTAGTAAACACCTAAATGAACGAGAATAGATCTTGGAAATAACGCCCGTGGCGGCTTCGCCGCCCACGCATGGAACCCATGACAGGGAAGTCAGAAATGACCGAAATGATCGACCAAATTCAAAAGCAGCTGAAACAAGGCTTCCGATATTTTCCGCTTTACGCGGAATTACCAGTGCCACTCTCGCCGACCGGTGAGATCTTCAAGCAGTTCGCGACGGCGCGGTCCGGGAGAGCCGCCTTTCTCTTCTCCCGGGGCGAGCAAACGACAGCTCAATCGCACATCCTGGGGATAGACCCTTTCGAGAAGATCTTGATCCGCTCCGGAAAAGTTGAAATTGAAATTCCGGGGGCAGGGACACGTCGTTTGGAAGGTCCTCCGCTGACCGCCTTGAATCGCCACTTGGAGAAATTCCGCTCCCAACGGCTTCCTGACCTGCCCTTATTCCAAGGCGGGGCTTTCGGTTATTTCACTTACGACTTCGTCCGTCATCTCGAACCGCGGCTGAAGAGATCTGGATATTTCGCCGGGCTCGAGAGACAAGAGGGCGTTTTGGACGCTGAAATCATGCTGTTCAAGAAGTTGATTCTGTTGGACCAGCCGTCCATGCGCGGTTTTGCCGTCCGCGGAATGGTGTTTGAGTCAGAAGAGCCTTCGGCGGACGAAATCCGCCGCGAAATCACCGCGGCCCGCAGTGAACTGGAAGACCTGCAAAGGGAGTTCTTTCAAGCGGTCGAACGCCTTCCAAAATTCAACCCGCCGAAGAATCTTCCGACGGACGAAATTCACCTGGAAGATTTGCGGCCGGAACTGGGTCGAGAACGTTACCTCTCCTGCGTCGTGCGTTTGAAGGAGCAGATCCGCGCCGGTGAAATTTTCCAGGCGGTACTTTCCGACCGGTTCCGCTTCGATCTCAGTGCTTCACCACACGACGTGTTCGCCGCTTTGAACCGCGTCAGTCCGGCACCCTACCAATTCCATATTCAATTCGGCGCTGATAACGGCGCCTCAGGCGACTTCGGCGCTGATACTGGCGCCTCCCGCCACCTGCTCGGCGCCTCGCCCGAAACGCTATTGCGGGTGGAGAATGGCCAGCTTGAAACCCACCCGATCGCCGGCACGCGCCCGCGCGGGGTGGGTGAACAAGATGACCGCAGGCTCGCAAGTCAACTGCGCCGGAGCGTGAAGGAGAACGCCGAACACCTGATGCTGGTGGACCTGGCCCGCAATGATCTGGGCCAAGTCGCCGTCCCGGGAACCGTGCGTGTTCCGGATTTTTGCAAACTGATCCGCTTCAGCGCCGTCATGCACCTGGTGTCGCGCGTGACCGGACGCTTACGTCCCGACCGCTCGCCCCTCGACGCATTTGGAGCGTGTTTCCCGGCGGGAACTCTGTCGGGAGCACCGAAGATTCGGGCGATGGAACTGCTCTCCGAACTCGAGAACGTGCCGCGCGGATTTTACGGAGGCGCGGTCATCGCCCTCAGTTTCGCCGGCGATCTGGATTCCTGCATCACCATTCGCGCGCTCGAAATCCGGGAGGGTCAGGCCGTCTTGCAGGCCGGCGGGGGCATTGTCGCGGAT
>PSRN01000175.1 GCA_003176075.1 Bdellovibrio sp. | reverse complement strand
CGTCGATCGCGGGTTGCGAGCGAACTTCCGAGCCGACCTTGAATGTCTTGGTCACGTCCCCCTTGTCGGGATCGACCTGCAACACCTCGCCCAGGACGGTCGAGATGAAGAGCTGTCCGCCGGCCGCAGCTGGCGAGGCAGCGAGGTGCCCGCCGAGCTTGGCAAGGTCTCCTTTGAGCTTCACACGCCAGCGAATCTTGCCATCCAATGGATCGGTGTTGATGAGTTCGTCCCCCATGCAGTTGTAGTTGGCGTTCTTGTAATGCAGAATGCGGGAACCGACAAATGCCTGCATGGCGGAAACTGTACCTTGACCGATAATGGCACCTGCCGCCTTGCCGCCCATGCCCGGCGCCAAGGCATTGCCCGCGTCGAGTTTCATTGCGGCTTTGCCCAGTCCGCTAAGAGCTTGAAGTCTGCCGTCTAGGTAGATTGCTTCGCGCCGTGCCGCCGCGAAGTTCTGCGACCCGTTGGTGCGATCAAGGCCAGCGATCTCTTCGGCGGCCTTTTCATTCTTGCCATTGTCGGCTCTCTGCGTCAAAAAGATGTTCTTGCCCACGATGACGGGCGCACTGGTCGCCCGGCTGCGGTGGGCGGAAATAATTTCGCCGTCTTTCTGCGTGAACTTGTAGACGGTCCCCGAAAACGTGGTTGCATAAACCTCATCATCAACGGCGACCGGAGCGGACATGACATCGGAATCGATCCACTTCTGCCACAGAATCTTGCCTGTCTTGAGTTCCAAGCAAATGAACGCATGCGAGGCGTGTGGCTGCTTCTTGGCCCCACCTTCCTTCGCGCCGGGTTCTTTGTCGCCTGCTTCCTTTGCGGGCTCCTGGGCGTCGTCCGGCGGGATCACCGGCAAAAACTCCTTTGGCAGCGCTTGTTTGCCCTTTCCCGGCAGCTTGAACTTGCCTTTGATCTTGTCGAGGATGTTCGGCTTTTGGTTTAGCGCGCCTGCGTTGACGGGATACGACGTGAAAACCTTGCCATTGGCGATCGTCGGCGTGCTGGTTAGCGGATCGCCAAGATAGTGTGCCCAGATCAGTTTGCCCGTGTAGGCGTCGAGCGCGAAGATGGTGCAGGATTCAGTGTTGAAGACCGTAATATCGTCGGCGCACACCGCCGATGTTGGACCGTCGTCATCGAGGCTCATGCCCCAGACAAACTTACCGTCTACCGCGTCGAAGCAATAATATTCTTTGGTGCTGAAACCGCCGCTGACAAAAATCTTGTTCTTGTAAACGGTCGGCGTCGGAATCGGCGCTCCGCTGGGCATCTGAATGACGAAGCCGGTGTCGGTTTTCGTAATCGCCTTGGCATCGAGGTCTTTTTTCTCGACGTGCCCAGGCTTGAACTGCGTCGGCGGCGCGGCGTACTTGTCCGAATTCATTTCGCGCACTTTGGCCGTGATATCACCCTTCTCCGGCTCTTTTTTGTCTTGGTCCTTTTCCTGATCTTGAGCGCCAAGAGGCGACATCATCACGAGTCCGCAAAGCAATGCGAATCGGCATTTCATGGCAACGCTCCTTTAAGCTATAAGCAAGGACGAGCGATGAATCGAAATCGCGCCGCAAATCCAGACATGTCTGAATTGCAGCGAGTTTGAATTCCACTTAATATCGTAACCCTTTCGACACATCGAACGCCAGCCAAAACTTCAGCCCGATGACGTGTATCGTGCCTCACTTTCGTCTGGCGACGCGCCCGGCATTTTCGCGCCGAAGCTTTCCGGAGTCTTCGTCCCTTCGCAAGTCACGTAATGCAGCTTCATCGCCAACTCATGCAGCGCGTCATATGCCTTGCGCGTGGTAACGTCGAGCGGATCATTCTGCTCGAAGCCGTTCCATCCGTCGTTCGAGCCGGTAAAGGAAGTTGACTGCGGCACGAGAGTGACGGATGCGGGACTGGTCCACCTCAAGGGATTGGCCGAGCTACAAGGGCTTGGCTTTTCGGGGACGAGTGTGACGGACGGTGGCCTGGAAAACCTTCGGGGACTGAAAAAGATGGAGGCGGTTGAGTTGCGCTCCACGAAAGTTTCGGACGCCGGATTGGTCCACCTCAAGGGCCTCTCGCATCTGCACTTGGACTCGGCTCGACGAAGGTGACTGATGCGGGAATGGCGCACCTTGAGGGACTCAAGGAAATGAAAGATCTTCTCCTGAGCAATACGCAAGCGAGCGACGCCGGCTTGGCCCGCCTGACGGGAATGAAGCAACTGTGAACGCTTGGGCTCGCCAAGACGCAAGTGACCGATGCCGGATTGGAGCTCACTCCCGTGAATGTCAACGTCGTCAACCGCGAGATTCGTGGCGGCATGGAGTTCTCGCGATCGACGCGAAAGGCGTTGCAGCGAAGGCCGGTATTCAGAAGGGAGACGTCCTCATCGGCCTCCACAAATGGGAGACCGTGAGCGTCGACAACGTCCGATATGTCCTTGATCACCCGGATTTGGGGTCCTTCAACCCGATGCCCTACATCGTCGTACGAAGCGGCAACATTCGAAGAGGCACACTGCGCGTGCCTGTCGCCGAGGCCCGAGGATCCTTCACAAGCACTTCTATAGTCGTGGCGGACACTTTGACTCCGTTCCAATCCAGTAAAGAAATCGGTGCCCTTTGGGCCTACCGAACCCCAAGGGCGGACCCATCTTTTGGAATTCGGCAACAAAGCAAGGCAAAATTCTCGCTGGGTCCCTTAAAATTGTTCTGCCGTTTCGATCTGCGGAAGAACTACTATCTGTGACGATGAAGGCCTTGGTCCCAGAATGGAAATACGAAGGTGGAAAAACGATTGCAAGACCGACTTTCTGGGTGCATACGCCAAGTCGTAACTACGCTTCAACTTCGCGCGGAGAACGATCAAGAGTTGCTTCGGCGATTTGTCGTCCAGCACGATGAAGCCGCCTTCGCAGCAATAGTCCGCCGTCATGGGCCGATGATCCTGCGCGTCGCGTCGCGCACCCTTCAGAATGGGCACGATGCGGAAGATGTGTTCCAAGCGACCTTCCTGGTCTTGAGCCAAAAAGCCCAAACTCTTCGTCAGCAAGAATCCCTGGGAAGTTGGCTTTTTGGAACGGCGTATCGCCTAGCATTGAAGAGCAAAGCGATGGCAGGCGAACGCCGGAATCGGGAAAAGCGATCGGCGATGACGCATGTGGCAACGCCACTAGCACAAATCACCGTACGAGAAGCGCAAGAGATCTTGGAGGAGGAAATATCTCGTCTGCCGGAGAAATTCCGGGAGCCGGTCGTGCTTTGCTGTCTGGAAGGGCTTACGCGCGACGAGGCCGCACAACAGATTGGATGTACGGCCAGCGCGCTCAAAGGTCGCCTGGAACTGGCGCGTGAGCGCCTCCGCCAACGATTGGTCGCCCGTGGTCTGACTCTGCCCTGCAGCTTAGGCGCCCTTCTGCTCTTAGAAGGGGTCGTAGGGGCTGCGGTGCCCCAGGTTCTGATCAGCTCAACCACAAAGGCGGCAATTGCTGTTGTGGCGGGACAAGCGGTAACAACGGTCGCGACCGCCAAGGTCGCTGCCTTAACAGAAGGAGCGATACAAACCATGTTTGTGACCAAAATAAGAATCGCCAGCGTGGCATTAATGCTGGGTTTCTTGGTAATGGGAGGAACTGTCCTCACAAACCGCATGGCGGCGGCACCGGGCGACCATCTACTCATTGAGATTGAACAGGCTGCATTGGAACGGAAACCGGATCACGAGCAGGAGAAGGAGAATCGGCTGGCCTTCGAGATGCGCGACCAACCCTGGGCCAGAGTTCTGGAGCGGCTCACGGATCTCACGGGGTTACCCATCGTTTCCGAGAATGCGCGGCCGCCCGGCACATTTACCTTCGTGGGTCCCAAAGACAAATTGTACACGATAACAGAGGTTTTCGAAATCGTTAACAAAGGACTGGATCGGCACAATCTGATGGTCATTCGGCAAGAACATTCGCTGACCATTGTGAGTAAGCATGATGCTGCGCGAAAGAAGACAGCACAGGAAGGCAAGGGAAGCGATGCTGCTCAAGATACCGATCCTGAAAAGCTCTATCGGGCGATGGAGAAAAAGGTCCGTGCCGCCAAGTCCCTGCATGTGGCATTGGACAGCGACGTGGACTCGCAGGCCATTAAGGGGACCGGGAAGGCGACGATTTACGCCACCGAGGGAAACAAATCTCGGATGGAAATCGACTTCGATATCGACGGTATACCTGACAAGCAGGTAATGTTTTGACCGATGGTAAGGCGCACTACACGAAACAAGGCGACAAGGGCACGCTCGACGCTAACCCCAAGAAAGCCGCAGAGCAGTCCAAGCTCGTACCGATCGTACTTGCCCGAATCGGGATGACCGGCGCAATGTTGATGGTCCGTTCGGTCAAGCCAGGCGAGGAAAAGGAAGTCGACCTCGACAAAGACGCGCCTGTGACAAACTTCAAGCTCGGCGCCAAGGAAATGGTCGGCAACCGCATGGGGCAGGTCGTGTCGTACGACATGGTTACGACGGCACGTCAGCAACAATGTCGGTGTGGATCGACACGAAAACGCACTTGCCGTTGAAACGCGTTGTGATCGCGTAGGAAGACGGCCAAACGTTCCGCATCACGGAAACATATCGCACATTCGCCATCGACCCCAAATTGGAGCCCAAGCTCTTTGAGATTCCCAAAGAGTAACTTCGCGTCAAAGAAATCGTGGATGGAAATCGCGGCCACCAGGAACATTGAAAGTGACGGGCGCGGTGTTCGCGTCTGCGCGGGCGGTCACGGAAGGAGTGCGTATGTCCACATTGGCAGCCAAACGACCAATTGTGAAAGCAGTCCTTTGGGGGCTCTTGACGCTCGCCGTAGGTATCGGTCCGCTTGCCGATCTCTACGGCCAGGACAGACCGGAGTCGACCGCGAAGACTCCAGACACGGAAAGGATCGACAGGCTTGCCCGCCAGCTGGGCAGCAGTGCATTCGCTGAGCGCGCTGCGGCTAACAAAGCGTTGGCGGAAATCGGCGAACCGGCATTGCCGGCTTTACGTCGGGCTGCGGCCTCCGGCGTTGACCTGGAAACGCGCAGGCGCGTCGAAGATTTAGTTCGCACGATCGAGCAGCGTCAAAACAAAACGACAAGGGCACGTTTGACGCCAACCCCAAAAAAGTCGTGGAGCAATCGAAGCTCGTGCCGATCGTGATGGCTACCGGCGCAATGTTGATGGCCCACTCTGTCAAGCCAAACGACGAGGAAATGGAAGTCGTCCTCGACAAGGACGCGCCGGTTACAAACTTCAAGCTGGGCGCCAAGGAAATGGTCGGCGACCGTCCGGCGCAAGTCGTGACGTACGACCTAGATTTCGATGGCAACTCAGCAAAAATGTCGGTGTGGATCGACACGAAAACGCACTTGCCGTTGACGCCCTGCACCATCCGGCTCGTGCAGCCGCCCCAGCTGCAAACGTAAGGCTGAGCGACGTTTTTTTTTGCCTTGAACCAAGCGGTATCGGTTGAACGCCACCGTAGGTCGACGATGAGTTCCCTCTGCAAACTACTGCTCGGCGGCGCTGTCGCCATCGCGTTCGTTTTGGGGATGACCGTCCAATCTCTTTCCGAGAGGTCGCGGATTGAAGAAGACAGAGTGGAGGTGAACCGCCTCCGCTTTGAACTCGCCCAGTGGCAGTGCCGGTGGATGACGCTCGCGGTCGAGAGCGAGGGCGGCGAGCAGAAGGTCAAGGAGTTCATGGACAGCCAGACGGAGATTACCGTCTCGCCGCCCAAGCGCGAGTGCCTCGAAAAAATCAGGAACGCTAAGTGACATTCGTCGCAGCCTCGACGGCGGCCCACCGGGGCGGGTCGTCGGGGCACGACTGCTTCGGCGCACGAAGCCTTCTGTGAGTGCGGTTACACGGCGACGCCAGATTGGAAACCAAGCTATTTGAGATCCCCAAAGAGTAACATGCTTGGGTGGCGCGGCTCCAGTCGGCAGTGAAAGCGTCCGGCGCCAAGTTTTCTTATCTTCTCCGCGGCCACCGGAATGTGGATGGGACAAAAAATGCAATCATCACGGTCTATTTTCTTGCGTATGGGAGCGGCCGTGCTCTTCGCTCTGACCGTTTACTGCTTTGTAAGTGTTGCATTGACACCCACGACCGTCACTTTTAGGGATGCTCGAGAATTCAAGGATTTTGCCCTTTCTAAGGGCTTTTTTTTACACAGTGGAAACGAGAACGACATCATTAATAGCAATTATTACCTTGCCGATCACCCGATTACACTCGACGACGTAAACAGAGTACCCACACGCATCGATTGTGGACTCACTCCAGCCTGGTGTGGCATTCTTTGGGTTTCTCAAATTGATTATCAAGGACTTCGTATTGCACTTCATACTAATCACATTGGTGGAAAATCGCGCGTTTGGGGCAACGTCCTCGTCGCGGGCGATGAAGACTTGATGGATCGAATCGAAGCACTGTACGCAAATGTTGAATGACTCTTTTGGCCGGCACTTTACGCTTGCGATAGGCACCAGTCAAAAGCCGGTCTTTATGGACATGAATTCGCGGAAAACCATCATGGAGTCCCGGTCAGGTCTTGTATTCGGTCTCGATTCCTGTCGAGGCGT
>PSRN01000300.1 GCA_003176075.1 Bdellovibrio sp. | reverse complement strand
GGTACTGGAATCTTTCCAAATTGAGCAACAACGACGGGATTTTTAGAAAATTCTAAAAGATCGTCGAGACAATCATACCCGGGAAAAAGTTAACAGAGATCACTGCTGAGAGCTTTAGAGCCTATTCCCATCGAATAAATGAGTACTCATTTGAGTAAACGTTGGCCCTGGCAAAGGGATCAACATGAAGCGCAGGAAAATGAATTCAGATACTGCCTCGAGACGTTTAATATCAGATGCATTGTGGAATGAGATTGAGCCTCTGTTTCCCCAGAAAGAAAGTTCAGCCTGCCAAGGCGGGCCTTGAACGTCCTTCATAGGAATTCCTGGATCGAATCAATCAAGTGACGGGCTCATAACGGCTTCGACCTGCCAATTCGTGAACTGAATTGAACAGGTTGTCCATTTTTATGGGCTTGGAAAGTAAGGCGCTGAAACCGGCCTTGGCGATTTTACTTTGCCGTCAACGGACAATCCCAGAGCACCGTAAGGATCGCCGCTGAGGCAAGAAAGAATGTCGCAGTTTGCTGAAGCTCACCTTCCGGAGACTGAAACCATTGCCAGTCGTGGATTTTTAACTGAAAAGACGGGGGAACGCGGTCTTGGCGCGGGCGAGAAGGTGGTATGGTTTATATTTACCTTTTCTATGGGCTGGTCTTCTTCCAGCTCGCATTCAGTTTAATTATGCAAGCAAAAGAGCCTGTTCACTTGGTGCCGCGGTCTTGCGTTGGTTTGCTGGTCGCCTTTAGTCTTGTCCATGGTTCATTTGAATTAATCAAAATGCTTCAATACCTCGAGACCGTGGGTCTTCCTGATGTGACGCCGTATTGGCTTGATGTACTGAGCCTCTTTCTCCTTCCAGGTTCATTTTTCTTGCTTGCTGGTTTTGGCTTTGAGCTATTAATTCAAACTCGCCTTTGGCCAAAATGGACGCATTTTTTATATGGTGGCTATCTCGTTCTTTGGACCTTGGTGATTTTAAGAATCATGGCGTCGGTTGGAAGCGATTTTAACTCCTGGGTTGGACCGGTTGAGCGAATGGCACGCCTTACGGTGGGTCTGCCTTCAGGTATTTTCGCCGCCTTTGCCTGTTCTTATTTTGCTCACAAAGAAAAGGACCGGTTGTCGCTTCGAATTCGTGTTTTGTTGTTCGGATGCTCCATTTCAATTTTGGGTTATGGCATTGCGGCGGGTTTGCTCGTGGTCCCGGTGGTTATTGTACGTCATCCAGCCACGGTGCTCGACCAGCCAACTTACCAGATTGCAATCATTGTCATGGTCTTGCGTGCCGTTACCATCGCTGCGTTCAGCAGCATGCTTACAGATGCGCTTGTCTTTGAAATTGTAAGGGCTCATCGGGCCACGGCCAGGTTGCGCCAGGAATTTATCTCTGCCGTCGGGCACGATTTACGTTCAGCAACCGCTGTCATTGATATGACGGCTCAATACTTGGGTTTTCTGATCGACCGAAAGGAGGCAACCGATAAGCAACACGATCTGGTGGAAAAAATTCACGAGAGAGTGCGAATGGTGACCCGTTTGATATCTGATTTTTTTGATTTATCGTTGATTGATATCAATCGCATGCAAATTCACAAAGTCATGACCGACGTCGAAAAACTCGTTATCAACGTCGCCAAGCAAACTGAGATGACGAGCGGGAGAAAGATTACCATGGCTTTCCGCGGAGATTTAAAAGCCAATGTGGATGGCCAGCGGGTTGAACAAATCGTCAGTAATCTTCTTACGAACGCCGTCAAATACTCCAGGCCAAATTCTGAAATCGCATGCCGCCTGGAGCTCGACGGTGAGTGGGTCAAATTGTCCGTGGAAAGCGTAGGGGCGCAGATTCCTGCTGACCAATTATCGCATTTATTCGACCGGTTTTATCGTTATGAAGGATCAAGACACGCCTCCGGAACTGGACTTGGCCTTTACATCGTCAAAGGGCTCGCCGATGCTCATGGCGGGAAAGTCGATGTCACCTCATCCGTGAACGGGGTTACGAATTTCAGCGTGTGGCTTCCAGTGTGAGGCAAATTGTTAAAAATATACGATATCGCTCTCGGCCGCCGCCATTCGACTTGAGCCTTTGCTCCTGAGCCTGAGGCTCATATATATTGCGCCCTAGGATGATTGAATGGGAATCGCAACAAAGTCCTCGTTTCAAGAGTGCAATCCTTGAACTTCTGTATGAACAAAACAAAATTGCCTTTGCAGCGATTATCATTAATGGCGGTCTCTATGCTTACTTGAGTTGGGGAATCATCGACTCGACGCTGATTTATTTTTGGGTTGCAGCGAACCTCCTATTGACGGTGATTCGTTATTTCTTATTCCTGAAGTGGAGAGCTAAAGGCAGAAATTTGTCGTCCCTCGCATTAGATGCGGCGCTAAAGCAATTTAACATCTGCGTCGGCATTTCAGGAATTCTCTGGGGCTTGATTGGGATTGGATGTTTGCGCGGCGACTCCCCGACCTACCTGGCGGCAACCACTTTCTTGATTGCGGGCATGACGTCCGGTGCGGTGGGTGCTTATTCATCCAGCCTTACAACGATGTACTCGTTTCTCTTTCCGTCGATCATACCTTTCACACTGCGGCTGGTACTTGATAATCAATTGGCGCACCGGATTATGGGGCTCATTTGTGTTGCCTATATTATCTTAATGATTTTGATCGCTCGCAGTGTCAATTCGAGGACTTTACGGGGCGTTGGTCTGGGCTTCGAAAATGAAAATTTGATCAGTAGAATCAACGACGCAAGTCATGAGATCAGGACTCCAGTAACGGCTATTGCGGGTGCTGCCGAGTTGCTGGCGGACCATCCAAATCTACCGCCAACCGCGCTGTCATATTCGAAGATAATTTTACGCAACAGCCTGCACCTAAAAAAACTAGTCGATAATATTCTTGTCATAGCGACTTCAGGATCCAAAGAACACCCGCAAGCGATGGAATCGGTAAGTCTAAGAGATGAAATCACCGCTGTAGGGTCAATGATGCAAAGTCGGCTCAAGGAAAAAGGAATTCAATTGGAAACTCAGTTTACGGCTGCGGTTCCGGCAAAGGTGTGGACGAGCAGTCTGAAGTTCCAGCAAATCCTGATTAATCTTTTATCCAATGCCATCAAATTTTCGCCGCAAGCTGGAAAAATTTCGCTCAGTGTGGATTTTGTCCGCCCGTTCTTGAATATCAAAGTGACGGATTATGGGATCGGGATTTTGCCGGAGAACATTGATCGGCTGTTTGATCCGTTCTTTCGGGAAAACCGTGCTGAAGTGAAATCACAAGAGGGCTCGGGACTTGGCCTTGCCTTGGCGCGCACCTTGAGCCGTGAATTGGGGGGAGACCTCAAGCTTTTGCAGTCGCAAGCCGATAAAGGTTCAACTTTTCTCTTCAGTCTCCGGGCTCTTCCTGTTGAAGGCGACCTTCCGCAACCCAGTCAACGCTTATCCGGTAAAAAAATCCTTCTCGTCGACGACGCCGAGGACATTCGCTTTCTTTTCCGAAACCGCTTGGAAGCCGAAGGCGCTGAAGTCGAGGTTTGTCAGGACGGCCAAGCAGCTGTGGATCTCTTGGCCAAAAATGGCGATTTTGATTTAATTCTAATGGATCTCAATATGCCGGGACTCGATGGCTTTCTTGCCACCAAACACATTCGAAAACTGGGCTACGACAAACCCATCTTGGCCTTTACCGCCTACTCATCCTTCACAACGATGCAAAAATGCCAGTCCTACGGATTCTCTGATCACATTTATAAATCGACGGAACTGAACGACATTATAATGACTCTGCAAAAATGGTTAAAGCCGCTGCCAGCAGCCTAGCCCGCATTTCTCACAGCGTTTCTGCTGCGCTGGCCGATTCGCACGGCTGGCCGCTACGCTTCGGGCGTTCTCGGCGGTCGCTCCTTGCGACATGTCGCAGAGGACATGCCTCAGTCGCGACCGCCTCCGAGCGCCCGTCGAACCGAAGGTTCGCCAAAGGGCAGAGCCGGCGACTCGACCAGCTCGCGACGAAACGCTGTGAGAAATGCGGGCTAACCAGTCACTGTCGCGTAATTCATAATTCGATAATCCGCACTGGAAGCCAGTTTCGTCCTACTCTCAATAGTTTGGCTGTTGGAGGACCTGCTTTGATTTGGTGTTTAGGTGCGGCTTAAGAAAATTTTTGCAACCTTTTAGTCCCGTAGGTTCAATATCTGACAATGGATTCTTCAGAGGTAGGGGACTTGGTGCCAACACTGGGCCCGCCGCTTTATCGATTCTTTCTGAGCCGGATGCCGCCCCAAATGGCCGATGAAGCCGTCCAGGAGGTTTTTGTGCGCATGTTGCGACTCGATACTTTCGATGAAGGCAAAGGGTCCGCTGAGGCGTTCGCTTGGGGGATCGCGATTAATGTGTGCAAAGAAATCCGCCGGCAACCTCAACTCCTGCCGATTGACGACGTTGACGAACCTCCGGCTCACCCCGGTGAAGATCGGCGGTTTGCAGCCTTGCGAGCCGCAGTCGCTCTAATGGAAGAGCCGGAGCTCAGTGTCTTTCAAATGGTTTTAGCCGACCTTTCCATCGCAACCATATCTGAGATGCTTGCAATGCCGGAAGGCACGGTAAAAAGCCACATTCACCGCGGCAAGGAAAAACTCAAACGGACCTTAATTAAGTGGGGTTACCAATGACTAAAGATAAGGATTTTGAGCAGCTGATTGTCGATTTCCAACAGCAGCAACCGAGTGCCATGCGACTCGAGCGCTGGAAGCGTACGCTCCGCTCAGCCACAGGCAATCGTCGTTCTCCCTGGAGCTATGTCGCCGCAGGCTTGGCAGCCGGTTTGATTTTGGGAGTCATCATATCACGTGGTCTTATGCCTTCTCGACCCGAAGAGAATTTTTCTGCAACCTATGTCCTCTATGACGTCAAGAACTTCTAGGAGGTTCGCCATGATGAAATTTATTTTGACCATTTTCATACTGATGCCGGGGTTGGCTTATGCGGAATCAGTCACTAAAGATCTTTTTTTAAAACATTTCAAAGTTGAGGTTCAGAGTTTTGTGACAAATAGCGACGGCTCAAAAATATTGGATGTATATGGGGGCCAGGAAACGACTGGGTTCGCCTATCAGCCTGACAAGAACGTCAAGGGATCATCCACTTGGAAGTCCGACTTTCAGGGCTTACCCCCAGTTTTTATCACCTACGATATTCTGATTGAAGACGACTTGAGCGTGCACGTGGATGTTGCCGAGTACGAAAAACTCAATCCTCCTTCTGGCTTAATCCGCAAAGCAAGCTTGCCGATTAGAAACTTCGGCACTGTCAGTTGGGTATCTAAAGCCAGTTCTGATAAGAACATTGTTGTTCGTTTTGTCCCTGTGCTACCGACTCGTCTGGAACCCGAGACGCTCAAGCACCCGGTCATGGCTCTGACGGATGCGATAGCTGTCGATAATGCGGATCGGATATGGTCGAGAGGTGTTGGTGGATCGGGCGAAGTCGTCGCCTTGGGTACCCCCTATGGCCGTTTGGTTATTAGCTTTCTACCCTTCGCCGGCAGCAAAGAATTAGGGACTTGTTTAGGTCAGGAAGTTGAATTGAAACTGACTGACAAAAAAATGCTTTGGGTTCGTAGTCGGGAGTCCATTATCGGAGGCGGTGTGCGTGCCAAGGTATTTGGCCTTCTCCAAGAAGATAAGAGACAGAAAGGTCATAGCATTGCGACGATGTCAGTTGAGGACATGGCCAAAATATTGCACTCGTCTGCGCAATAAAATGTGCTACTTTTGGTTGGATCTGATGAAAAATGACCAACAAAAGTGATCTCGCTAGAATCACCGTTAACCAAGAACGGGATTGGATCGCAAGCTCAGTTTGGCAAAACTAATTCTGACTGGACTCCTTCGCGCCTTTCTATTTTGTCTCTGGCTTTACTTTAAGCGAGCAATCTTGTTGCCCGTCGGGGCCTACAAAATGCATATTAGAAACAGTTTTGCCATCCTCAGAGATTATGCCAACAGTTTTCATAGCCTGTCCGGCCTGATTTTCCAAATAGAGTTGCAACCTTAAATTAATTAATACGCCATTAAAGGCGTACTTCCTAGCAGCGTCTTTATAGTCTCTTTCTGTGATGTTAATATATCCAAGGCGAACGGTATTACCAGGACGTACTCTCGCTTGGAAAATACTATTTCCCAATTGTAAACTGATCGGGGCCGGGCAATCGACCAAACGAAGGAATGGATCATCTTTGTTGGATGCGTCAGGTTTTCCGACCTCACAAGCCGACAAGTTTGGAAATTCTAAATTGGCTTCTTCGAGACTGCTGCCGCATCCGAACCAAACTGGGGCGGCAAAAGCATTACCGGTTGAAAAGAGAAACATTGCAGTAATTAATCTATTCATATTTCGATATCCTCCGCAGTCGCCGCACTCAAGTGCACTGCAAAGCAAATGTCAAATTTGTAATGGTTGATTCTTAAAGGACCCGAGGGAGACTTGTCCTGGACCCTTCTTTTGAGTCCGACAACCTCATGTTAAAAGGACCTGTTGACCATGCTCCGGATAATGGCGGTGGACCTTTGAGGTATTTTTTCTTCGAACGGCGTCTGCGCTGTGGTTGCGCGAACACCTCAGTGAGCATCCTTAATGGAGAGTGCCAATCATCCGGTAGGAGGATTAGCACCAATGTTTAACAGGATGATAATGTGAGACTAACTTGTGAGAACTGAGACAATTCCCGTGATTTCAAGACTTGCGTATAAGTTAGGTACGTACAACTTCCTCAAGGAGAACACACAAAATGACGACAACAAAATTGAGCAGGCTTTTCAACTTATTTCTCGTCGTGGTCGCGACGTTCGCGATAGTGGCAGCACGCGGATTCGCCTCCGAGACCACGTTACGAGAGCCCCTTGCGCAAGCGGCCCAGATGCAATCAGTTCCAAGGTTAAGCACGCGACAGCTGGAAGAGGAAAATGAGCCTCTCCGCAGAGTGCTGCATGACTCGCCATCCAACCCTCATCAGTTTGAAGGCAAACGCCTCGCCATTCTTACGACCGATGGGGTTGAGAGCATCGAATTAAGCGCTAATCGGGATTATTTCAGAAAGCGAGGGGCTGTGGTCGACATCGTTGCTCCGCGCTTGCCAAAAATTGATCGCCGGCTTGGTGTTCAATATCCCCTGGAGCGAGAACACAACATATTGACCGTGCGATATATGGAAAATGCGGACTGGGTCAAGATCGATCGTTTCACTGATGAGGCGGAGAACTTTGATTACGATGCCGTCATCATTGCGGGGGGGGCCTGGAATCCCGATTCACTGCGCATTGATCCGGGAACCCTTTCTTTTGTTAGAACCATGGCTGACAAAGGAAAAGTGATCGCGGCGATTTGCCATGGGCCGCTGGTGCTGATCAATGCTGGCTTACTTGTTGGAAAAAATGCTACTTCTACGTGGAATGTACAGGAGGATTTGAAAAACGCCGGAGCAAGAGTTTCGGACGTTCCTGTCGTTGTGGACGGAAAAATCATCACGAGCCGGCATCCCATTGATCTGCCGCAATTTTTGCAAGCCATCGGCGAGGCATTGCACACCCGTGGCGGCTCCGCCGCCCACGCTGTTCAACCGCCGGTGAGGAAAAATGGCTAAGCGCCCAAATTACCCCAAGATAAGAGGGTTTGAATTTTATCCCGAGGGAAAGCTACTCAATCAGACCGTTGATTTTGAAAGGCCCGTCGGGATCGCGTATGAGAGATGCATCGGCTATACCAAAGCTCCACATTCTCATGATCGGATGACGTTTACTTTCCCAAGGGGCTCAAGTCGCTCCTTTATCAGGACCTTTCCAGACAATAGGAATTTCCCGCTCGATCAATCTCTGATTCATTTTATGTCCCAAGACAAAGAGCATGAGCAGGGAAGCATCAGTACAATTTACGATACCTTCGCCATTTTTGTGCCGAATGATTTTTATGCACAACACCTTCGGTCGCTGGGGGTTCACAAGAACGAGATAAAAGATTTTCTGAATGCGACCCAAGCTGTATCAAGAAAGCCTCTTTTAGATGAGGTTGTTGATCGCTACTTCTTTTGTCGGGTCGTTCAAGGTTCCGCTTCGGAAAAAGAAATGAGTTATCTCGAAGAGAACCTGCTCACCGAGCTTTACGCCAGTGTTTCCTCGCCGCGTTCAAAAAATTCGAATCAACTGACAACCACCGTGGATTCGACCGCGCTTGTTCGAGCGCTTGAATACATCGAGTCCCACTTGTTTTCCGATCTCGATACCAAGTCCATTGTGGCATTTTCGCGAACCAGTCAAGCTACTCTCTTTCGGGCCTTTAAGAGCGAACTGAAATTGTCGCCGCTGGAGTACGTTCGCAATCGCAGGCTTGACGAAGCAAAGACGCTTCTTAAGTCAGGGCAGTATCAGGTCGGGGATGTTGCGCTACTGGTGGGCTATGAGGATTTGAGCGCTTTCTCAAAAGCGTTTAAGTTTCGTTTCAAAAGTTCCCCTTCGGTTTGCATTCCGCCGCTTAAAGCCCTCAAAGTATAAGTGCTCGTTTTAGCTTCGAGATTTGGGCCAGACTTTTGCGGACCGGAAGGAAAAAGGAATTCAATTGTTTTGTTTTGACTTCACTCCCAAAATGTCAGACATTTTGGGAGTGATAGAAAGAGCTATCAACCCATCAAAATCAAACAGTTTTTTCATATTTGGTGCGCGCGGCACAGGAAATCTACTTTCGCCAAAGAGCAGTTTAAAGGGGGCTCACAGTGGACCGTCGACCTCTTGGAGCCGGAACAAGAAGATCAGTATTCGCGCGAACCAATGACGCTTGCAAGGACTCTCAGGGCGATGAAATCCCGTCCGGATTGGATTGTCTTGGACGAAATTCAAAAAGTTCCTAAACTTCTCAATGTCGTTCATCTCCTGATCGAGGAGGAAAAACAAAAATTCATACTGACTGGATCAAGCGCGAGAAAATTAAGGCGCGGCGCCGCCAATTTATTGGCGGGCCGTGCATTTGTTTATTCACTGTTCCCCCTCACGACGGACGAACTCGGCGAAAGCTTTCTCGAGGATTTCTATTTTCGCTGGGGTGGTCTGCCCAAAATCTATTCTCTCGACTCTGATGAGGATAGGAAGAATTATCTGAGGTCGTATGGGCTGACTTACTTGAAGGAGGAAATCAAAGAGGAACAACTTGTTCGGCGCATCGACCCCTTTCGCGACTTTCTCGAGATCGCCGCCCAAATGTCGAATCGGATTGTCAATTACAGCAAAATGGGCGCGGATATCGGCGTCGAGCATAAGACTGTTCAGTGCTACTTTGATATTCTCGTCGATACTTGGATCGGCTTCTATTTGCGCCCATTTCATCAATCAGTGAGAAAAAGCCAACTCAAGAGTCCAAAATTCTATTTTTTTGATATCGGCGTACGTAAGAGTTTGTCCCGCAATACCGGGAATTTTTCCGGCCCTGGCACATCCAGCTTCGGGGAGGACTTTGAACAATTCATTGTCACTGAAATTTTCCGTGGGAACGAGTATGTCCAAGCCGACTTTCGCCTTTCGTTTTTACAAACTAAAAATGATAATGAAATCGATCTGATCTTGAGCCGGGGCAGGGACCATATTGCTTGCGAGATCAAATCTTCTGATCGTCTGGACGCGCGGGACATCAAGCGCGTTCAAACGCTCGCGGAAGATATTAAGAATTGTCGGGCGATTTATTACATTTCTCGTGATCGCAAACGCCAAAAAATCGATCAAGTGCATTGCCTTCACTGGCGTGATTTTATAACCGATTTCCGCCTAGGAAAACTTTGAACGTCGGGATCCGCGGCTGTGACGGGACAAGTTTACCAAATTTCCATCGAATCATGGGCTCTGGCTGAGGCGATGATTTGCGATACGACAAGGTTTTCAAAGAGCGAACCTTTGCGGTCATTGGAAATTACAAAATTCTCGAGAAGATCATTGAGAACACCGGGATCAAAAAAGTAAAACTTCGGTCGTTTCCGAATGTCAGCATGTGTTGGCTCAAAAACCTCGAGCCGGTAGGATACTTTTAGGGGATCGGCGTAAGGCCTCTGTTAGCATAGCAACCCGGGAACCATTTGTCCATTTTGACATGCAAAGTGGACACTTGTAAACCAAATGGGCGTCAAGATGGGGGAGGCGCGCGCGTCTTGAATCACTGGTAAATCGCGAAGACTTGCGAGTATACGCCTTGCAATGCCTAATCTTCGATGAAGAAGATTGTTTTGATTCCCCTTATTACTGGGATGACGGTTGCTGTCGCTCATTCGGTCGTCCAGTCCTTAGTCGCCTGTCAGCAATGTAAGTCTCCCTCGGAACCATCTCCAACTTTTCACGGGGTTTTTCAGTGACCGATACCATGTTCGGAGTCGCACATGGCTTCTTGGGCTAGCTCTGCGAACTCGAAAAATATGACAGGCATCCTGCCTGGTATGGGGGTGCGAGTGCACCCCCATGCCCCCAACCGGCTGACATCACGTCAGCGGGTCCGAAATATTTTTGGCTTCGCCATCTCAATCGACGTTATGTGATGAAGCCTGACGACTGTTTTCAAAAAGCATCCGTAATTCAACCATTGGATGAATGCTGAAGCGTGAGCGGCGACGTCGCCATGGGGCTCGTTCTACACCCGTGGCGGCTTTGCCGCCCACGCAGTGACAGGTGAGTTCGCTGTCACACAGACAATGTGTCCACTAACGATCACCATTGACGTTGGTGCCGGTCTTTTCGGCTGTGGTGGCGAAGCCAAAAATATTTCGGACCCGCTGACGTGATGTCAGCGGGTTGGGGGTATGGGGGTGCACTCGCACCCCCATACCAGGCAGGATGCCTGTCAATATTTTTCGAGTTCGCAGAGCTAGCCCAGGAAGCCATGTGCGAC
>PSRN01000259.1 GCA_003176075.1 Bdellovibrio sp. | reverse complement strand
TTATCCACGAAAAGACTTTTAAGACTTTGAAGTGACACTTCGGAGTTGAAATTACAAATGCCAGCCCGTTGAACAATCGACCTCCCTAGTGGACCGGGCGATCCGAAAACTGATGGGTGAGGTTGCTTCCAAGACAAATCCAGAGTTCAAGACCCTCGTCAAACTGGCCACATTTTTTCCGGAGTTCAAGATCGACGATATCCTGGCGGCTTAACCCTGTTCACTCAAAAATTTTAGTCTCGGCTTCGACAGGGGCCTCAATCGGGTCCGCGAGTTCCGATTTCATCTTCGCTATTTTGCCTTCCTGCGAAAGAAGATCGCCAGACTCTTCTTTGTTTCCCCTCACGAAGCGAAAGCGGGTTTGAAAGAAATTGTCTTTTTTGGGCGTGGTCGTAATCTCGATCTTGTAGGCTTGATTCCGTTTGTCGAATCCTTTGAGTTCAAAAGGGTGAGAGGTATTGACAGGAAAACTGGCCGTTATTTCAAGATCCCTTGCTTTCAAGGTAAAAGTTTGACTGTGGGGCTTGTTCCATCCCGTCACCAGCGTCTCGTCAGATTGTTCCAGTGGGGTCTGGGCGTAGACAAGCGTCAAAACAGCGGCGAAAATCACGATTTTCATAGTTATTTCCCCCGGCCCCCTGCCAACAGGGCAACGCGCCAGTCGGGCCGCCATTTGACAGCCCGGCAAAATTAATTACTATAAATAGCTGCCGACGAATCTGACAGCTAAACAAGCTTCATCAAAAAGCTTCCAACAGGAGGGGACAACATGCAACTTAAGAATCGAACAGTTCTGATTACCGGTGGAGCCAGTGGAATTGGCCTCGAATTCGCGAAGCAGCTGTTGGCGAAACAAAATACTGTCATCATCACCGGACGAAATCCGGAAAAATTGGCGAAGGCCAAGGCTCAGCTTCCGAAACTTCACGCCATTCGCAGCGACGTGAGCGACATCACCCAGGTGGAGAGCCTCTGTGTGCAAGTTTGCCGGGATTTCCCGGATTTGGATGTCCTGATCAACAACGCGGGCATCATGAAAACCATGAACCTTCATGAGGAGCGCTCGCTCCAAGACGTGACGAAGGAGATCGAAACCAATTTGATGGGTCCCATTCGCATGACGCAAAAATTTCTTCCCCATTTGAAAAAGAGGCCGGCCGCGGCCCTCGTCAATGTCAGTTCCGGTCTGGCCTTTGTTCCCTTGCCGATTTCGCCGGTTTATTGCGCCACCAAGGCGGGGCTTCATTCCTTCACGCTCTCACTGCGCGTGCAGCTGGCGCAAACAAAAGTCAAAGTCTTTGAGGTGGCCCCGCCGGCGACTGAAACCGAGCTCCTCGGGGATTTTAACAGTCCCGACATGAAGGGGATCAGCATCATGAAAGTTGACGCCATGGTGGAGCATTCCATCCGGGGAATCGAAAACGACCATTATGAAATTCGACCGGGACAAAGCAATCAATTGAAATTCATGAGTCGCCTGGCGCCGGAATTTATCCTCAATCAGATGAGCAAGCCCGTCGAACGAATGTTGAAGGGTGGAGCGGCGCGGGCGTCGTGAGGGGCCTCAGGCGATTTTGCGAATTTGATCAAGCTTGTCGCGCAAGATCTTATTTTCTTTTTCGCTTTGTTCGAAGGCGAGTTGAATATGCTGCAAGCGCCGACGGAGTTCCTTCAGCTCGTCCATGGCGGCGGTGGAGTTGGCGCCCCCTGTGGCGGAGGCCGCCGACGGGCCGGGAACCGGTCCGGGATCACTCGTCCTGTGGGTCAACGATGCAGAGGACGTAGAGGACCCCTGGTTTGCGGCGGCGTATGAATAACTGTGGCCGGCCATTGCATTGAGTGACTCTTCGATTTCTTGCGGCACGACCATTTCTGGATCAATTTTCTCGATCTTCAACTGACCGGTTTGGCTGAGGTGGCGGACTTCCTGCAGCACTTTGGCCTGGCAAGCCGAAACCTCGGAAGGGGAGGGGGGATTCCCGGTCAAGAATTCCTCGACCACTCTTTTTTGCGCGTAACTCAACGCCTTGATAAATTTTTGCCTTTTTTCGGCATCGAGAGGATGAAGGGCGATGGCGAGAATCTTATCTGGAATTCGGCTGGTTATTTCCATCAGGGACGGTTGATCCCATCCGGCGAGACGGTCAAAATGGAGCATTCGGCGCCGAAGCTCGCCTTCCCAGGGGGCATTTTCTTCCTTGATGAGCTGAAGAAATTTTTCCTTTTTCGCCGGTGGCGACGTCTCAATCAGAGTCAAGAGCTGAATAAATCCACCGGCTTTGCGATAACGATCAAGCATTCCCATCCGTCATTCCTCAGCGGAGTCCATCGGTCATTTTCGCTTCTTCCTTAACGGCCTTAGGGTTCACCAGTTATTGTCTGACGAACCCTTATGGATCATCGCAAGACCAATCGTTGCGATGGGTAAAGGGATTTCGTCGAACGAATTCACAGTGCTTGAAGAATTCCCCCGGGCGGGAGGGGCGCTCCGGACTGACCGGCTGGGAGGTGAAGAAGGTCTGGGTCCAAATCGTGGCCGCCGATGGATGGGCTTGGTTCTGCCGCTCTTCAAGGGCGTCAAGAGGGTCCTTCGCCGAAGGCGATTGGCAGGCGAGAACAGAGCCGGACAAAAGGACAAAGAGAATTGATGACCTCATCTTTCCCATCAGTTTATACTCGGAGGATGTTTCTGCAAAAGACCATTCGAGACCGTGTCCAGGTCCAGGGCGTAGGCCTCCATTTGGGTCAGGCCTGTTCACTCACTTTCGTGCCGGCCCCGCCGGGAACCGGGGTTCATTTTGTCCGCCGGGACCTTCCAGGTCACCCCTCCGTGAAGGTCGAAGAGGCCCAGGTCGCGGCCACGGGATACGCGACGACTCTCGGGGGAGCCGAGTTCAGCGTCGCCACTGTGGAACATTGTCTTTCAGCCTTATCAGCCCTGCGGGTGGATAATCTGATCATTGAACTCGACGGCCCGGAAATTCCGATCACCGATGGAAGCGCCATTCATTTCCTGGAGGCCATCCAAAAGGTGGGGCTCATCGAGCAGGACGAGCCCCGCAAGTATTGTTATTTGACCGAGTCCGTTTTTGTCGAAGAGGGGGACAAACAGGCTTACGCCGTTCCTTACCATGGTCTCCGCTTGACGGTGACGATCGAGTTTCCGCACCCTTCGATTGGTAAGCAAAAGCTGGACCTGGATATCAACGAACAATCCTTCAGTCGTGAGCTTGCGGGGGCGCGGACCTTTGGTTTTCTGAAGGACGTTGAAGCCCTTAAAGCGAGGGGATTGGCCCGCGGCGGAAGTTTGGCCAACGCCGTCGTTCTCAGTGACCAGGGCGTTTTGAACCCGGAGGGATTACGCTGGCCCGATGAGTTCGTCCGTCACAAGGCCCTGGATGCCTTGGGTGACCTTGTGACCCTCTCCATGCCTTTGATGGGACACGTTGTTCTCTATAAGGCGGGCCACGATATGATGAATAAGTTGGTGAAGAAAATCGCCTCATCCAACCGAGCCTTCAAGCTGATTGAGCTGGGGGCGGATCTTTCCGAGCAGTTTCGCCTCTAAAATTTAAGCTCAGAGTTAAGCCAAAACGCGTTTCAAGACCCGTGAAAAGCCAGCTCTTCAGCTCCCAGCGCGGTGCGCGGGCTTCCCATTTCCGCCGGGATTTGGCAAGATCCGTTCCCAGCGCAGCCATTGGAGGATCAATTATGGTTATCGGAGTTCCCAAAGAAATCAAAATCAGCGAAAACCGGGTCGGCATGACGGAGGCCGGTGTCCGTCAGCTTGTCAATGAAGGACACACTCTCTATGTCGAGCGGGATGCCGGCGTGGGGAGCGGGATCGCCAACCAAGAATACGAGAAGGCCGGGGCTCGCATTTTGGACAGCAAAGCCGAGGTCTACGCCAAGGCGGAAATGATCGTGAAGGTGAAGGAACCTCTTCCCGAGGAGTACGAACTTCTCAAGCCGAATCTCATCCTCTACACCTATCTTCATTTGGCCGCTGAACCAAAGTTGACCCGCGCTCTTTGTGAAAAGCAGGTGAAGGGGATTGCTTACGAAACAATTCAAAAGTCCGACGGCAGTTTGCCCTTGCTCACGCCAATGAGTGAGGTGGCTGGACGGATGGCCACCCAGATCGGCGCCTTTTATTTGCAAAAGGATCATGGCGGCAAGGGGGTGCTGTTGGGGGGAGTCACCGGAGTCCGCCCGGCCAAAGTGACTGTCCTCGGGGGCGGCGTCGTGGGAACCAACGCGGCTCGCATGGCCGTGGGACTTGGCGCTGACGTGACGGTATTGGATGTGAACACCGCCAGGCTGGAATACCTTGATGATATCTTTCAAGGACGGATCACGACTCTTTATTCGAATTCTCAAAATATCGAGCAATGCGTGGCCGAGAGCGATCTTCTGATCGGTGCCGTGCTG
Source organism: Bdellovibrio sp. (assembly GCA_003176075.1). Taxonomy (GTDB): domain Bacteria; phylum Bdellovibrionota; class Bdellovibrionia; order Bdellovibrionales; family Bdellovibrionaceae; genus PSRN01. The sequence goes on along the minus strand of PSRN01000259.1, from coordinate 2,480 downwards.
ATTACGGGTCACAAAGCTCCGACCTTGGTTTCAAAATCGGCCATCACGAGCATGCCGAAAGGCGGTGTGGTCGTTGACGTGGCCGTCGATCAAGGGGGCTGTATTGAAACTTGCCGGCCCACCTCCCATCAGAACCCCACCTATGAAATCGATGGTGTGATTCATTACTGCGTTCCGAATATGCCGGGAGTGGTTTCACGCACCTCCACGTACGCCTTGACCAATGTGACTCTAAAGTATGCTTCGATGCTGGCGGCTTTGGGGGTTGAAGAGGCCGTGGCGAAGGACAAGGACCTTTATCACGGACTGAATACCTACCAGGGCTCGGTTTGTTATGAGCCCGTGGCGCGCGATTTGGGACTCCCCTACAAGCCCGTGGCGACTTCGTCGCCCACGCTGCCCTACCGGGTTTGAAGGATCACATTTCCCCAATCACGAGTCTCAATGACGGGTAGTTTCCGGCGCTTGAGTCTATTGCGGGTCTCCTTCTGTAGCCGGGAACGCGGCGGCAAGTGCTGGCCGCGCAGAAAATCCAAAAGCGGCGTTTTCTTCTCGCGCGAGGCCGAGGAGGCCAGGGTCCAACGGAGACTGGGCAGAGAAAGGATGGATTCGCTGCTGCGATGATGACCGTGACTGCCGAGCACGAGAATCCGCGGCTGTCGGGCGGCCGCCCAGGGCAACCAGTCCCACTCCTGTTCCTTGGTGGAGTCGCCGGCAATGAGAACCCGGGCTTCAGCAAGCAAGTAAACCGCCGATTTTTGGTCTTCTCGACGGGCCGGCGATTCAGCGTGGCCAGCGTGGGCGGCGGAGAGCCAAGTCGGTGCCTTCGGCACCTCCGCAGTGCCACGTGCAATCGATCCTTCCGCCATGCGCTTCGGCGTCCAAAGTTCCACTTCCGCAGGCCGTTCGCAAACAAAGGACGGATCCACGGGGTCGGGAATCCAGCTTGATGAATTCAACACGAAACAGTGGGGGAGGGTTTGCAGTTTCTTGTTCAAGCGAAGATTTTCGCGGTCGCGGTGACTGATAAAGAGATAATTCAATTGGCGGTGGCAGAGATTTGAAATGCGGGACCAGATCGCGAAATCGCCGCCCAGATCAAAGTGTAAACACTTGTCGAATTTGATCCAGGAAACGATTTGTCCGCCACCGCTCCGCCAGAGGATCAAGAACTCCGCGTGATCACCTCCCACGGGGCTTGGCCAGAGAAAGATTCCTAGGCACCAGATGAGGGACATCGAAGCGCGGCTCATTGCACAGACCTCTGAACGCTCTTATCATTTCTCCGGAAAATACCGGGCTCGTCTCTTCATTCCTGAAATGGCCGTGAGCGTGACCCAACAGAGGAGGATGTAAAATCCATAGAGCGGGCGGGAGAGCCCGTGGTTCGTAACGTGCGGAGGGGGTAAATGGGACTGCAGTTCCCGCAAGACGGACAAGAATGGAATCAAGGCCCCCTCGGCATAGGGCTGCAAGGGCTGAAGAACCATAAGCACAACAAAAAATGGCATCATCAGAACTTCAATGATCGGCGCGAAGACCGTGGCGATCAGAGCGGCCTGAGGAGATTGAATCCCCAGCGGCATCAGAAGAGGCAGGGCCAAAAAATAAACTAGAAAATTGCGCCAAAGGAGCCGCATCGGCAACACAAAGGCCAGGGTGGCCACGGTGGACAGATGAAGAGACAATGAAAACACCCACGCGGGATGAAAGGCGAGACAAAAAAAGTAGGAGCTCAAAATGTCGGCTGCCCCCATTCGGCCTCGGCGATCAAAAAGCAACAAGAGAAACTGAAATAAGGACCTTATCACCGGGGGCTGAATGCCAGTGACGAAGGCGTAAAATGTAAGAAAGGCAGTGAGAAAGATCAGACTCAAAGGCGATTTCTCCGAACCCCAAGTACGTTGCAACAGGATGCCCAGCAACATGGTGATCCAGGTGAGGTGAGCTCCTGAAACCACCAGAACGTGGTAGAGACCGTCGTCAATAAAAAGATTTTTCAAATCTGAAGGGGGGAGATCCTTGCCGCAAATCAAGGCTCCGCCCAAAAGACTCAGAAGGGGTCCGTGAAATTGTGCGGCACAAACTTCTTGCGCCCCCATCGACCAGGAAAACAAGAATTCATGCGGGTCGCTCTTGAATAAAAACTCTAAAAAAAGACTGGCAAGCAAGAGGGAGAACACTTCCAGCAGTCCCTGCAAAAAACCAGCTGACCTTAAAGTCAGCTCCCGCAAGCGAGCTACTCGCTTGATTCGAAGATTGAATGCTTCGAAGCGTCATCGGCGGACACTGAAACTCATTGTAAGAATCTTAAAAAAATGAAAATAAAAACCCCATATTTATTTCATATTTTGTTTTATTTTACATAGTTAGAGTTTGATTAATTTGTAATCAAAATGCTCAAATCCTTGCTGGACTGACGGTCTAAGGTCCGGATAAAGCACCTTTCCCCAAAAATTGTGGATAAGTCCGGGAGCCGA
>PSRN01000310.1 GCA_003176075.1 Bdellovibrio sp. | reverse complement strand
AAGAAAGTCGAAGAGCTGGAGTCCCGAATGAGTACGGACGTGAAAAAAGTCCGCGTTCGGGAAAGGGAACTGGAAAATCGTCTGGAGCTTGCGCGTCTTGAAAAAACAGCGTTGATCCGGAGCAAAGATGAAACCATCCTGGATTTGAAAAGAACGATTGACCTTCTGAACGCGGAGCTCGAAAGTTACAAGCAAAAGACGCTCGATTTACAGCAAAAAATCGAGGACGTCCAGGAGCAGGTTGGACGGACCGTCAGGGCCCTCCGGCTCGCTCTCTCCAATCTCGAAACAGACGAGACGATCGCTGAAAAGATTGTTCCAATCAAGAAAGCGGATTGAATACGGAATCAACTGAATGAACAGAGCGTGGGCGGCGAAGCCGCCACGGATGTGAAAGAACAACCATGGAAGTTCCGAAAGACCCAGCAGCACCAGCCGAGAGCGGGGGCGCGGCCGCCGGAAGTCCGCCAGCGCCGGCGCGCAAGAAAACCAAGGTGGTGATCAGTGATCTTCATCTTGGCAAAGGTCGGTTGCTCTCGGACGGCGGAATCAATCACCTCGAAGAATTTTACTATGGCGACAAGCTGGCTGAGTTTTTTCACTATTACACGTCAGGCGCTTTCACGGATTGCGACGTCGAGTTGATTATCAATGGCGATTTTCTAAATTTTCTGCAGGTGGATTACCACGGGCATTACCTGACGGTTTTAACGGAAGGGATTTGTGTCAGCATTTTAAAAAGCATTGTCGACGGTCACCGCCGTGTCTTTCAAGCCCTGGCGAACTTCGCCAAGAGCCCGGGGAACACGATCACCTACATTGTTGGCAATCACGACCAACCGATGCTGTGGCCCGCCTGCAGGGATTACCTCAACCAAGTCGTTGGAACGACGATTCGATTCAAAAATATCGTTTATTTCGTCGACGGCATTCATATCGAGCACGGTCATATGCATGAAGCGGCCAATCGCATTGATCCCCGCCGCTTCTTTCTCAAGCGCGATCTGGTTGAGCCGATCCTCAACCTCCCCTTTGGAAGTCATTTCTTTATTGAATTGGTTTTGAAGATCAAAAGAAAATATCCGTTCGTGGATAAGATTCGACCTTTCAATCGGATGGTCCGATGGGCTTTTTTCAATGAAACTTGGATGACTTTCAAGTCGGCCATTGAACTGGCGGCCTATTTGTGCAAAACGCTTTTTGTTCGTGATCCCCGCCGGCAAATCACCTTTAAGCAATTGGCTCAAATTGTCCTTGAGAGCGCGATCTTTCCGGATCTGGGAGGGTCCGCCCGCAAAGTCCTGCAGGACGAGCGGGTGTTCACCGTCATCTTCGGGCACTCCCACGTCTATCAATATCGTCAGTGGGGAGAAGGTAAGGAGTATTTCAACACGGGGACTTGGACCGAAATCACCTCGTTGGACGTGGTCTCGCTCGGGAAGATCACCAAGTTGACCTATGTGCTGATCGAATACCCGCCCGAGGAAGGTGCCCGGCCCCGCTGCCGCCTGAAGGAATGGCACGGCTATCACCGGATCGAGGAAGACGTGGCGGTGTCGTAGGGTTCTTTTGAGTCGGCGTCGCGCCGGGTTTTCTTATCTCCTGACCGGGTCCTTATGAGCTAGGTTTGTGAATGAAGTTTGAAGTCGAACGTCGCCCTCAAAACAGTGATTTCCTGAAAAGGAGTATCCGTTCTTGTCTCTTGTGAGGTAGCCATTGCCTACTTGCTCAGGAGACTTTTCCGATTTCCTCGCGAACAAGTTCCCGTACGCGATCAGGCAAATTCATTGCTTCACGCAATTTTGCATTCATCAATGTCTGATAAGGTATTCCGGTGCGTTCGGATTCGGCGACAAGCCATTGTACCAAATCTCCATCCAAGCGTACCGTCTTAGAGACCTTCACCTTTGCGGCTTTAGGATCAATGGGAGAACGTTTGACCTGTTTCATTTTTGCTAGGATATATTCCTTCTTCATACCTTTTCCTCTCTTTTGAGGTTGGTTTTCGTGCCGAGAAAATTCGAATCTTGTTGCCAGCTTTTTTAAAAAAACGGTTTGGGCTTTCCACAAGTCCACGCCGTGTTTCTTGATATTCCCGTCTTCTTTGCGGTCGTCCCAGTCAAATATCACGAAATTCATTATAAAGCATTTGTATGTACAATAGCTATTTATTTCTTAAATGCTTGTCATACATTTGAATTAAAACCACTAGAGAATGGACGGCTGGATGCACGACAATTCCGGCGATTTTGGACAATCCGGAATTCCTGAATAAATCGGTGTTTTTCTGATCTGAAACGAAGGCCGTATATCAAACTTGACCTTGAGTTCCGATCGGGAACAAACTCCCTTTATTCGAGGAGCGCGTCCTGCCGACAATATTCAGAAAAGACGGATTCAGATTTTTCTTTTACTCTCATGAGGGCTCAGAGCCGCCGCATGTGCATATTGTCGGTCGTAGCGGTGAAATGAAGATATGGCTGCAACCTATTGAGGTGGCTCGCACTTTTGGCTTATCAGCTAAGGATCAGCGCGATGTATTGAATATCACGGAAGAAAATGTTACACTTTTTCTTGAGAAGTGGAAGGAATGGCATGGATCAAACCGCCAAAAAAATTAGCGTTGAAGAATTATCGATTTTAAGGCTCAAAGTGGACCAAGAGAAGGTGACTGCTGAGATAAGCGACGGCCGGGTTGTATCAATTCCATTGGCATGGTTCCCTCGACTTTTGAGCGCGACGGTTAACCAGCTTCAAAATTTCGAAATATCACCCTCTGGCTATGGGATTCATTGGCCTGATGTGGACGAAGACATCAGCATCAAATCTTTTGTCAGCTAGCTCCCACGGACCCTGTGCGGTCGTTCCCTTAGCCCTCCAATCACGGGTTTGCATTAATCTTTCGAATCCAATCCCGCACAGTTGACCGTGTAATGCCAAAGTGCTTGGCCAACCGCTCATGCCGCCATTTTTCGACCCAGCGCAAACGCGCCAGCTCCGCCAGGTCGATCTGTTCTTTCTTCCACAAAGCCGCTATGGTCGCTTTTGACGTGAGGGGCTCTGGTTCGAAAAGATTAGGACCGCCTCCACTTCTCTGAATGAGGTACGAACCGGCGTCCGACAACGTCGCCACTCAGACCAAGAAATACAGTAAGAGAGCGGCGACGGACTCGGGAATCAGATACACTAAAGTAATTAAACGGTCGAATTTGATATGGCTCTCGATTGAATCAACATCATAGAGAAAAATATCCCTTTGGATGGGTGTTCCATCGGGATTCTCTAACGGAGAGAAAGTCAGTCGCCTGAGCATTGCGTTGCCATTGAGAGCTGGAAAAATTGATCCTAAAATACGGATTCCACTTCTTGACAGCACCGAGCAAGCGCCAGTCGCACAAGTCAGGGCAAATTCCCGCCCCTCGGTCTCAAAAAATGCGGCGAGCTTGGTCTGCACATCGGCTGACAAATTTCCCAGTCTGATGATGACACCTCTAGCAGATGGTATTTTGGTATGGCGTATTTTTGCGTTGCCGCTCATGAAAATGCTGAGGGGGTCGATAACGGAGCCATCATATCGGCCATTTCTAAACAAGATTGAAACATGACCGGCTTCAATGCTGACGACTAGTTCCGAAGGTTTTAGATCAGGGATAATATCTCCAATTCTCCCCTCGCCGGGGCGACCTTCAACGGCAATGGCAGGAAAAAGTCGATCCCAAAGTCTGATCGCTGTATGACGTCTGATCACTCGCTGTGTTTTGTGATTGATTTCATTACAGTTGATTACTCCATAGACGCTAAAATGCACTAGCGTTAGGACCAAGATTAGAGTTGCCGACAGAAAATTCATCGAACCTTTCAAGTTTCAAGTTCCATGCCAGGATCAAGGGTCGGAAAAATACACACTTTCCGCCTTCCGGTTTCTGTTTCCGTCGAATTATCGTAAGCACTTCATCTGGCACTGCTGAAATCAAAAATCTTCTGAGCTAGCCTTTGTTGGTGAGTTTCCTCAAAGGAGGCAGAAGAGTGATCCAACAAAATATTGAGAATTCATCAGGTGGCGAGATTCTCGAAAAAATTAGGAACGAGTTTCATGCGTTTCGCGGAACCGGTACTGGGCGCGGAAAGTACCCGGCAGAACTAAGAGGTCTGGTGTGCGCTGCCGTTGGGCTTGGGATTGGTCAGCAGATTGTAGCCAATGCGGGCGGAGTTTCGCTTTCGGCGGTTAACAAGTGGGTCAGGGATGGCCGAAGGAGTAAATTCAAAGCCAAGCGCTTAAACCTTGTTGCAAACTCAGCAAAGGCTGAAGCCGTTGACTCTAGAACTGGTCTGGCTGCGAGCCCGATCCGAGTCCGCCTGATTTCAGGGGTTGAGATTGAACTTCCAAAGTCTGAACTCAACCTTGAGCTTTTGACCATGCTGAATTCAATCGGGGGTGGGCGATGATACCTCCGGTACCGCGGCAGCGGATCTGGCTTGCGCAGCATAGAGTTGACTTTAGGAAACAACACGGCGGGCTTTTGGCAGAGGCCTACAAGATGGGTCTTGATCCATTTTCGGGCGATATGATTATTTTTGTCGGCCGGTCACGGCGAATGATCAAAGTTCTCTACGCCGATCCGACAGGACTCTTTGTCACCGCAAAATTATTCACTCTTGAAACAATGAAGACGAAGTTCAAATTTATTTCAGAACCACTGGCCAAAGATATCACGGCGGCGGAACTTTCACTGTTGATCGAAGGCTCGCGGTACACGATCGAAAAACGAGTTGCGGTATACACAAAACCTATTGACCCAAAAGGGATATCAACTCGTACCTGTTCAGGTCCCTATGCGAGGGTAATGGGTTGATTGATCAAAGCCTGATGAATGGCCCCCAGGGTTGGGTGCCCCTGTTTGCGAGCGGTGGAGATGTAGGAGCGGAGATGGGCAAGAATGTTGGCTCCTTCCTTCGTGCGGAAACATCCTGAGATTTTTTGTTTCACTTTCTGCATCCGGATGTATGAACATTCGCCGTATTGACTGGAAGGCCCGGCAGTGACTAGTTTAGGCCCATGATTAAAATCGATAATACCACTGCCACCATCTCCTCTTCTCAACTCCAATCCGCCACCGAAGCCTGCCGTTCGGTTTTGGCCAACAAGCAGCTCGGCTTTTGGCAATTGCCGCAACGGCCGCAGCTGATCGCCGACTCAATCCGGGCGGCGCAGCGATTGCGCGAGAACGGCGATCGCTTGCTTCTCTTTGGCATTGGGGGAAGTTCATTGGGACCCCGCTTTCTGGCCGACCTGTACAGCCATAGCCCTCAGCAGATTGGCATCTGTGACAATGCTGATCCGCTCTATTTGGAGCGCATTTGGGGCCGGGCGGAAGATTGGAAGAGAGGTTCCTTTGTCTTTATTTCGAAATCGGGAAACACGATCGAGACATTGGCCTCATTGCAACGATTTCACGAGTACGTTCGTGCGGTCGATGCCTCCTGGTGGAAACGGGCCCTGGTGATCAGCGAACCCAAGGACAATCCTTTGACCCAGTGGGCGAAAGAGAAGCAAGTCCCAGTGCTGGAATTTCCGGTGGATGTGGGCGGGCGATTTTCAGTCCTGACGCCGGTGGGTCTGATGGTGGCCAGCTTTATGGGGAAAAAGGCGGAAGAGTTTATGCAAGGGGCGGCTTGGTCGCTGCAACATGAGAAACTCGCGGCGGAGTTGGTGGCCCAGTCCTTGGCGAGCTTTGAGCGAAAAGAGTGGATCACCATGTTCTGGACCTATTCATCGCTCTTTCAACATTTCGGCGATTGGATGGTCCAGTTATGGGCGGAAAGTCTGGCAAAGAAAGAGACCGTGAATGGCGAGCCGGCTCCGCGCGTAAGCACTCCGGTCGCGGCCATCGGTGCGACCGACCAGCACTCGATTATCCAACAAGTGATGGAAGGGGCCAGGGACAAATGGGTCGTCATTCATCGCGTCGCTGAACTTGCCTCCTGCGGGCCTCTGGGTAAAGATCTTCTAATTCCCTCGCTGAAACCGCTGCAGAATCAAACGCTGGGACGCCTTCTTCAGGCCGAGGCACAGGCTACGGCCCAGGCGCTGGCTCATCAAGGGGTCAGCGTACTTGAGCTCACGGTGCAGGACACCTCGCCTTCATCCGTTGGCGCACTCCTTATGTTATGGCAATGGGTTGTGGCCGGGCTCGGAGCAAGCTTGAGAATCAACGCCTTTGATCAGCCGGGCGTTGAGCTGGGCAAAAGACTCGCTCTGAAGATTTTGTCGGGCCAGTGACCTTGCAGCCGGCCCGCAGGCAAATCTATAATGGTTTCAATGTCAGTCGGATTCGGATCAGAAGATAGCACCGAGAAAACCAGTATTGTCACGGGCGAGACATTCAGCGGTCGCATGCGAGCGGCTGACGAAGCACCGCCGGCGCTGGTCGTCCTTTTGGGACCGCAAGGGTACGTGGGAAAGCAGTTCCCATTGACGCTTTCAGAATACATTATTGGACGGGCCATTGATTGTTCCATCCAGCTGGATGACCGATCGGTGAGCCGAAGCCACGCTCGCCTGATCGTCATGGGCCACGAGGTGAATATTATCGATCTGGGATCGGCGAATAAGACGGTGGTCAATGGCCAGATTATTCCGCCGATGACCCCCCACCGGCTGAAGAACAATGACCAAATCAAAGCGGGCAACGTGATTTTGAAGTTTCTTGAAAAGGGAAACATCGAAGCCGTCACCAACCGCGAACTCAACGAGAAGGCCGACAAGGACGCGCTGACTGGAGTCCACACCAAAGGGGCTCTGCTCGAGCGGGCGCCGGAATTGATCAAGCGCTCCGAAATTCTATCAGAGGATTTAAGCCTTATTGTGCTGGATATTGATTTCTTTAAGAAAATCAACGATCAGTTTGGCCATCCGGCGGGCGATTATGTCCTCAAGACAATGGCCGAGGTTATTTCAACCAAGGTCGTCCGGTCGCACGACTTCTTTGCCCGGTATGGGGGAGAAGAGTTTGTCATTCTTCTCAGTGGAACTTCCTTGCGGTCGGCCGCCGAGGTGGCGGAACGGATTCGGGTCACCATTGAGTCGACCAAATTTGAATTCGAAGGCAAAACAATGTCGGTGAAAGTGTCCCTCGGGGTGGTCGCGCGCAGGCCCAACGAATCCGATTGGGACCTCTTCTTTAAGCGTGGTGACGAAGTTCTCTATCAATCAAAGCAAAACGGCCGCAATCGGGTCACGGTCGGGAACTAATAGGGCCAATTTGCCACTGAATTGATCACCCCTGGCCTGGTCCTTAGCTTGCACAATGGAAGAATCACGGTGTCAGAAGTCTTGATTCACCGATTGCAAGGGGGGGTGTGTCCTATGGGCGGGAGTGAAACTTGGATTCCAGTGATCGAAGAGCTAAATGCCAAAGAAGATGGGGAGCTTGTCGCGGCGGTCCTCGCTGGCCAGCGAGACGCTTTTTCGCTGTTGGTGAGAAAGCACCAGCGAGGCCTTCTTCGCCTAGCCATCAAATTCACCAGGGATTTGGCGGCGGCCGAGGACGTGGCTCAGGAGGCTTTCCTCAAAGCCTTCGAGCGCCTCCGCAGCCTCGAAGGGCAATGCAGCTTTCGCAGCTGGCTTTATCAAATCGCCGTGAACACGGCAAAAAACAAACTGCGGGGGCGGCGGGAGGGACAGGTGGATTGTGAGAAGGTGATTTTGGCCGTGGCCCCAACGGCGGAAATCTCGCTGCGCCGGGAAGTCATCGCTCGCGAACTCAGGGCTGAGGTGGACCGGTTGCCTTTCCGCCAGCGGACCGCGCTTGTTCTGCGCGTGTACGAGAATCTCAGTTTCAAGGAGATTGCCGAGATCATGGAGTGTCCTTACGACACCGCCAAGGCCAACTTCCGCCATGCCCTGATGAAACTCAAGGATGTCGTCGGGGACCGTGGCGATTTGCGAACCGTGAGTTGGGGTACGGATGAATTGATTCAGAATCAGGTGATGGTGGAGGTCGACGCATGAGTGGGTCCGCAACAATTTTGCCCTTTCGGAAGGTGACTAAGATATCTAGGCGGCGCAAAAAGACCGGGACGTTCAGCGATCTGGTGAAAATCGAACCAGTGAGGAAAAATCCTCCTCGGCTGTTGCCCAAGATCAAAAGCGAAATTCCTGACGATCACAACCACGACGATCACAACCTCGACGATCTTTATCGCCGCATTATCGAAGCCGTCAGGCTGAGGCCGCTGCCTTGAGACGTCAGTTGAAATGACAAAGACCGACCAAGACCGGCAAAGACTAAATCGCCATTGCTGAACATTTTTCAATCGGGCAACTGGAACTTCCAAAGGACCTGAGACTTGGCGTCGTTTTGTTGAGAAATGCGTCGACAATTGATAGATCACTTAGTCCTCTTGCCGGATGATTTTTAGACTTTTTGCGTTGCGGATTTTTAGCCAACCCGAGGCGTGAGCCCGAAGGCGTAGCCACTGAGCTACGTTGAGGGCGAAACAACGAAGGCTTGGCTAAAAATCCGCAACGCAAAAAGTCTAAAAATCATCCGGCAAGAGGACTGGCTTCAAGCTTAGAAGAAAGATGAGACGGAAGGTGGACTGAGATGCGACTTACTCCCGCGGGTATTTTATTTGTTGTTTTCGTGTTGTCGCCTGTCCTTTGGGCTGATACGCCCGATTATTCGGCTACTTTCGATCTGGCTTTCAATCGGTTTGGGCTTACAGTTGACCGGGCTGGCAGGCCCTCATTGAGAAATTTGACAACCAACCTTGCAAGAAGTTTTCCGGAATATCAGCTGGTTTCTGTTTCGCTGCCGGGAAAATCAGAAGTAATTCACGCTGGTTCGAAAGTTAAAACGACTCAGCTTGCCCACGAGAAAATTTCGTCCACGTCGATGGTGTTTCGAGATGGCGAAAGCGATCTCATTTACATCTTTACGCCGGAAGGAGTTCAGTACTCGAGGATCCAGCACAGGGGATCCTGGGTGACTGGCGTCGATCGTTTGGAAACCACCCAAATGATCTGGAGGAACGAAGTGGTGACAGTGCACGCGTTCAGAGTACCTGATCCCAGGGAGTTTTCATCAGGGAATTCCAGTAATTCTTCAAAGATCTTCGCCCTTGGGGCAATTCACTTTCGTGGGAGCTTTTATTTTTTTGAATACGACAACGCGCTCAAGGGCGATTTCGTGATAGGTTTTGCCGGTCCCTCCAAAGACATTAACTCCGTGACGGTGGGCGATACAAAAATTGTTTTTCGCCGTGGGGATATAATTAAACCTCTTCTCCTGGATTACCCCGCTTTTCTGCGACCAAAGCATCATGCGCCACCCCAACCATCAGAACCCGCCCTGCCCTTGAATATTGTTTCGACGGTGCGAAACATCAACTGCAACCAGGTTCACTAAAAAGTCCCAAACCAGTGCCTATCCCTGTTTTTGGACGCATCTCTTCAAATCGATTGACAGGTTATTTACCGTCGCCTATCTCTTCGCTCTTAATGAGACATATTTTATTTTTATTTTTTGCGCTCTTCACCTCTTCCGTCGTTTTTGCCACTGAGGGAATAGAACATGGAATAAGCCAGTTGCCTGAATTGGCGGGAGAATTAAAGGAACGAGTCGAGTTTTACCGCTCAGCTCTGAAACTCACTTCTGTTATTTACCTTTGTGAAGATCCGTACGACCTGACCTTGATCGCCCTTCATCTTTTTGGCAACAAGCCATATAGGATTCAACCGATGGGGACAACTAACCCGTTCTCTCGTTCGGACGACAAAGGTAGTTTTACGGCAGACGGTAAAATCTGTGTTGCTTGGTCAGACGTCGGCGCATGAATTAAACATCATGTCCTATGGCGTTCTTGAGGGGCCGTTGAAGGATGAAGATCGACCCGCCTACGGCCACACCGAGTCCCATCAGCAAAAGAAAATACACTTCCCTTGGCATCGTTTCATAGTACATGCCGATGTAGCCGGCGAGATAGTTACCAAAAAACATTGCAAGAAACCAAAAACCCATCATCATCCCCACCAGGCGCGCCGGTGCCACCTTGGTGACCAACGAGAGGCCAATGGGAGTCACAAAGAACTCTCCGACCGTGATCACTAAGGCGCTTGCCAAGTCTTTTGATGGCCGGCCCCGGATCGCTTTTCCATTAGAGCATGGCCCGCAGTTCTTCGGGTGTCTTTGCGTCCCATTCCTTAAGTTTGGCTTCAGGATGCTCTTCTTTTTCCAGCTTTTGCGCGAGCTTCACGAAAAGGGGAAAATTGCGCTCCAGCTTATCGTACACCCGCTCGTAATCTGACTGATCCGCCACATAAGTTTTGAAGAGCAGCAGGCGGGCATTGTTCAATTTGATGTTGGCGAAGCGCCGATAGGAATCACTTTGTAGATGAGGCAAGACCTCTTCGCTGAAGTGATGGGCGATGGATTCCAAACGGGTTGTTCTCCGCTCTTCGTTGTGCTCCGGCGAAGTCTTGTACCAGTCTTCCAGGTCACGAAGTTCCTTTGAAATAAATGTTGAAAATAACTTTTCATCGGCGTTCTCCGCCCGGATCCGCGCCACGGTGGGCGAGTCGGGTCCTTCCTCGCGCAGGAAAAAAAGCTCCGCGCCCATATTGCCGAGGAAACTGGCGAGGCGTTCGTTAAAATCGGCTGAGCTTCGGATGTAGAGAGTCGCATGGACAGTTTCGTGAATGATCGTGTTGACGAGATGATGAGCCTCGTCCTCGAGCATCGACGACAGCACCGGGTCATCGAACCAACCGAGAGTGCTGTAGGCCGAGACACCCCGGCGAAAGGTATCAAGTCCCTGCTTTTTGAGTTCTTCATCCTCTTCAATGGCGTCTTTTTCGTTGAAATATCCCTTGTACGGAACTTCCCCGACGATGGGGAAGTGCCATAGATACGGCTTGAGCTCCCATTGGGAAGCCGCGCTCACCACATAGGTGACGAAAGGCTGGTCAAGCTGGACAAAGCTACGGTAGCTGCCGGTCTTTTTCAGGCCAAGTTCGGCTTCGGCGAAGGTCTTGGCTTTTTCAGCGAGCCTCAGTTTGACTTTCTTCTCCTCGGACAGCGTGTCTTGGCGCAGAACCTCTTCAATGGGGACGCGTTTGCGAAGCATGGCCATTTGGCCGGTCGCGGATTGCAGTAGATATCCCATTTGGCAACCGGTCAGCGGCAACACCGCTCCCAGCAGGATGATAAATTTCCACCTTTCGCACATCTGCCGCTGCGGAGGTGCCGCGGTCCAATGGATTGCGGTTTTCCTTAGGGCCCTTAGAATAGCCAAGAGATCCCCGCTCGGCCCGTGATGTCGTCCGCGGTGGAGCCCGTATCCACTGGGGTACGCACGACGTCGTAACTCAAGCGGATGGAAAGATTTTCGGTGAAGAAGTATTTGAGTCCGACGCCGGCGCTGGGGCCCCAGCCTGCCACCGCGATCGGCGGCGGCGGATCGGTGTTGTCGATCTGAATCCGCTGACTCTTGTTGATGTAAGCCACGCCCGCCTTAATGTAGGGTTGGAGGCCTCCCTGACGATTGGAATTCAGAAGAAATTGCCCCGTCAATTCATAGATATCCGCTTTCTGCACTGTCGTTCGGACCGAGGTCGAGCCGGGGGTTGCGAGTTCAGATTCCTTCTTCACCAACAAGCTGTTGGTGTATGCGAGTTCCAAGGCGATTCGCTCCCAGACATAAAACGCGATGGAGCCGGTGGCTCCTTGCGTTTCCAAGCTGTTTTGGTCATCAAAGTTGAGTTTCTTGTAGTTGTAGGAAAGGCCAAGTTCGGTAAAGATCGCCAACGCCGGCCGTGGCGCCAGCAGCAAACAGAACAGGGATGCAAAAAGAATCGCAGGAAGTCGGATTCGGATTCGGGCTCGCCTTCGCTTCATTCCTTCAGTTTAGCAAAATCACTTCGACAACACCACGGCCACCGTGGTGATCTGGACAGCTTTTGACCGGTCGCTTAGGGACTCCGGCGGACCAAGGCCCGGGGGTTGAAGTGCACCGAAAAACGGTACCTAAGGTGGACGAGGCCGTCCGATTCAATCATTTCCTTATGAGGATTGGGAAACATCTTCGCCGAGCTGAATGCATCCATGGCCGCCCAGTCAAAGCCGTCGATTCCCGCCCCTTTCAAGAGAAGGGCCTTGTGAAATTTTCCGTCGGGCCGGAGGAGTATTTCAAGGTCCGTGTTCCAAACGCTTTGCAAGCTGGCTTCAAATTTTTCCCTGGGAGTCTTTTCGATGGTGCTGTGGACGGCGGATTCCCAGTTGTCACGAATAAGTTCTTCAATCCGTGCATAGAAGGAATAGTACAAGAGGCGGTCCGTGTTGAGCGCCGTGAAGGAGCCAATCTCGACCTCCTTGGGAAGGTCTTGACTCACGGTCGACAACAGCGGGTCCGATTTATTCAGATTGTTCATATGGTAGGGCTGAAAGATTCCTGCTTGTTCTTTATTGAAATGGGGGAAGACCACCTCGCCTTCATGGGACTCCTCGAACTGATGGGGTGGGCCCGCGGTGGCTTTATTCTTTTGCTCGGTCTTGCGC
>PSRN01000302.1 GCA_003176075.1 Bdellovibrio sp. | reverse complement strand
GCCGCTGGGGACGCCGATGGCGACACCGCCGGCACCGGCTCAAAGTTTTGGTTCGGCCTTGCAACAGCAACTCAAACGGGTGGAAGATTATGTGGACCGCGTGGCTTTACCGGGTGTCTACCGCTTGCCGCAAGTTTTTGAATTTCGCTTTGTCCTTCTCGGCTTTATTTTCTTTTATTGCTTTGCGCTCACGCTTTTGTCTTTGATCCCCTTAAACACGATCACATCGGAGAGCATCTCAACCGAAAGCAGGCGCCGTGCGCTCACCGTGGCGCGCGTTCTCGCCGAGATCAACGAAAAAACCCTGCGTTCGGGTGACTACGGTGGATTCCGCACGGATCTGATCCTCAAGGAAGAGGGCGTCGAGGACGCTTATGTCATTTCGAAGGATGGAAAAATCGTCGCGCCGCCCGAACGGATGGGGAATTCCCCCAAGGAAGCCGGTTTTGTGTCCAAGATCAAAGGCTCGCTGCGGGAAGCGACCGATGAAACAGCGGGCGGGCGATTCGTGGCATCCGTGCCGGTCGTCACCTTCGACGCCGATCTTCAACAAAACGTGCCCAAGGCCTACGCCGTCGTGGTCTACAATCCCGGCAACTTGGCCTTCGACGAGGGAAGGGCCTTTAGTTTGTTCGTGCAAGTCTTAACACTGGCGGTGATCATCGGGTTCGTCCTCTTCTTCCTTCTCTACCGCTTGATTGAGTTTCCCTTCCGGCTCCTCCATGAACAATTGGACCTGAGCCTGCGGGAGGGCCGCGACCAAATCGATATTCGCTTTAATTTCCCGGCGCTGCAGAATTTGCTGACCAGCCTCAACAGCCTTCTTTCGCGCCTGGCGGCCTCCAGCCAAGTCGAACAGGCCGTCGTCGGCAAAGGCTCGCGCGATCAGGAAGTCGCCAATATCATGCAATTGATCGGCTACCCCTGTCTTCTGATCGACGCCAATTTCATCGTCCAACGCATGACTCCCAGTTTTGAAGCCCTCACCAACTTTTCGGCGGAACGAATCTTGAATCAAAAAGTGGCGGAGATTCCCGACCCGGCGATGCAACAAAATATTCAACATCTGGTCAACCAAGCGCAAAACAATCTTTCACAGATTTTTTCCGATCACTTGGAGATCAGCGGCCATATGCTGACCTTGAACTGCCAGGCCCTGGCCAATGCCTCGGGTGATATTGAATACTACTTGATCACCGTGACTCCTTTGGCCGACGGAGGCAAGGAAGGCGCGGCATGAATTCGGCGGCTCGAGCCCTCACTCCCACCATCGCCGTGGCCGTTGAAGTCGTTGAGGGCCCGAACCGGGGTGTATCGCAGACCTTCGCCCACCCCGTTTGGTCGATCGGGAGAGGGCCAGACAACGACTTGATCCTCAGTGCCGACGTTAAGGTGAGCCGAAATCACGTCGAAGTGAGGATCCTCGGCGGGCAAGTTTTCGTGCGCAACTTGAACAGCAAGAATCCGATGTTGCTCAACGGCAACCTCACCACCGAGGGGATTTTGATTTCCGGCGGCGTGGTCCACATCGGTCACTCCACCTTGCGCTTCAAATTTGAGTCCACCGGACCCTCACCATCCAAGACTCAGGCCCCTTACAGTCTCCCATCCGCCAGTATCCCATCGGCGGACCCGTCCAAAAATACCCGCCGCCGTTTTCGCATGAAAGAAACGCCCCTTCTTTCCCACCCGCAGTTTCGCGCCTTTGGCGTACTTCTTATCCTGGGCCTGGTGGGCCTGTGGCTGTTTTCCGACGGCCCCCAGGTACGAAAAAAAGAACACGGATTGCGAACGTCCATCGACGTCAGCGCCGACGTGGGCAGTTCGGAAGGCGAAGTCAAAAAAATCCTCGAGGAAAGGAAAGAATTCGACACCCCTCAATACCGTCTGGCGCAGGCGCAATTCGTGAAGGGATTTCGCGATTATGAACAGGGCCAATACGAGCGGGCCATGGAGGCCTTCCAGTCGGCACGGGCTTTTTACCCGAAACACGAACTGGCCACCAAATACTGGACCTTGGCCAAGCGCAAATTTGACGAAAAGGTTCAAAGCTTCATGGTGCAAGGCCGAAGGTATAAGGGCATGCAGAATTATCGGCTCTGCCAATCCTCTTTCGCGGCTGTGATGATGATGATCAAGGATGATAAGAACGCGATTTACCAAGAGGCCAGGCAGTATTACGAGGAATGCCGGTTGAAAGCGTCGGGGTCTTGAGATGGCGAGACTCAAAGTTTTTCTTGACGGACAATTGGCATCGCAGCACGAACTCCCCGCGGATCAGGATTTCGTGGTCGGTCGGGGCGACACCTGCGACTGCGTTCTGCGTCCCGAACGGGGGATTTCGCGGCAGCACTTTCGCGTCCGGCTCACCGATTCGGGATGGCAGGTGGAAAGCCTTTCGCGCTTCGGTGAATTGTACGTGCAGGGAAATAAAATCGAAAAAGAGTTTCTCCATCACGGTCAGCTCTTCTCAGCGCCCCCCTATGAGTTCCTTCTTGAGGATGAAAGCCGGGCCGGAGCGGATTTGGTGGAGCCAGCCGCCGCCGACGGAGCGGGTGGACACCCGGATGACCAAACTCAGGTCGGCCAGAATCCAGCCCAGGCCGTGCTTCGGCTGGTGGATGACAAGGGTCATACCAGGCAAACTTTCAGTCTGCAGGGACAAACCTGGGTTTGCGGGCGCGAAATCACCTGCTCGATTTTTATCGATCATCCCAAAATCAGCCGAAGACAATTTGAGATGCAAAGATCCGACGAGGGTTTCCTTATCCGGGACCTTGGGAGCTTCAACGGCACTCATGTCAACGGCACTCCAGTCCCGCCCGATTCTTGGACGGCGATTCAAAGTGGCGACGTTATTTCGGTCGGTCTTTGGAATCTTATTTTTGAGTTGCGCGACTTGCATTTTGAGCAGCGCCTGCGTGATGTGGATCCCGCGTTTCTAGCCCCGGTGACGTACGATGATTCGAGCCAGGTATCCATACCGAGTCCCCAACCCGGCTCAAGACCCCCGGTGGCGCTGGAAGATGCGGGAACCATGCCCGCCCTCAGTCTTCCGCCCCGGCCCGAAAAGCGTTTCACGAAACAAAAGCTGAAGCAGATGCTGACGCCGGTCCGCTTGGCCATCCTCCTGCTTGTCCTCCTTGTCGCCGGCTACGAGCTTTTTGATGATTCGTCGAACCCGCCTTCCAAATCCGCCAGGACACAAACGCCTTTCGACAAGCTGCCGGTCGAAAAGCAGCAGCTGGTCAAGCAGGCGTATCAATTGGCCCGCGACCTTTATGCGGGTGGAAAGCTGGAGATGGCCAATCAAAAGATTGACGAGATTCACGCCATCGTTCCCTATTACGAGGACTCCAAAGAACTGCAAAAATACATCGATAATTCCATACAAGTGCAGAGAGACAAGGAACGACTGGCGGCCCAGCAGGAAGACGAGCGCAAACGAAAAGAAAAAGTCGAAAAGATCACTTTCGAATGCAGTCAATTCGTGCTTCACCACCGGGAGACCGTCGTGCCCGAGGACCTCGAAAAATGTCTCTCTCCGGCCCTGGAGTTCGATCCGGAAAATTCGAGTTTTGCCTCTCTGCGCGCCCAAGTCGACCAGATTGTCGCCGATCGAAAAATGAAAGCGGTGAAAGCCGAGGAATATCGGAAACTGACGGCGCGGCGGCAAGCCCTTTATCAAAAGGCCGTGTCCATCGAGTCCTCCGGACGGCTGCTGACCGCCGTCGGTGCCCACGAGGAAGTCGTCCGTTCAAATTTGCCTGACCCACACAACCTGGCCGGCAAATCAAAGGCCCACATCGCTCGCTTGCTAAAGAGCATTTCTGAAAAGCAAGCCAGTTTGCGAACGCAAGCGGAGGAAAATTACAAGTCCGGCAAGAGAAGAGAGGCCGTCTTACTTCTCCGGCAGGCCCTGCTGATGAATCCCAACAACTCCGAAATCGAAGAGAGGCAAACAAAGATCCTGGCCGAACTGCGCAAGGACATGCAGACGAAATACCAAGAATCCATTTTGGAGGAAAGCGTAGGTTCAGTGGCGGAAGCAAAGAAGAAATGGACGGAAATCCAAAAGCTCAGCGTGGAAGGCGAGGACTATTTTGAAAAATCAAAGGTCAAGCTGAGGAAGTACGGGGAGTTGGCACCGCCATGATGCAATTAAGCCACCGCTCCTACACCAATGGGGAATTCTTTCGCCCCAAGCCGCAAATCGTTGAACGGGCGGAGAGCGGCCTTCTTGTTGTCGCCACCGCCTGGGGCGGGGCCGAAGCCTCGCAACGGGCCTGCAACACCATCGTTGAGCAGTTCGAGCTTCTCTCCGGCGAGGACCTGACCACGCCCTTTGAAAGTTTGCCCAGTGTGTCCCCGGCCGCGAACCGCCTGCGCATCGGCGCTTTGCTGGCCAACCAACAGATTCTGAAAGGCGACAACGCGAAGATTTGGAAATCAGCGGTGGAGCTGGCCGCCTTTCATATGAAGCACGGGGTCCTCTCATGGGTTCAAATCGGGAACCCCACCCTTCTCCTGAAGGATGAGAAATACCTTCACCCGCTCGCCTATGAAATGGATTGGGGAATTCAATCCGGCAATGAAGGTCCGCTTTTTTCGCAAGCTTTGGGCTTGGACCGGCAAATTCCATTGCGGGTCGGAAGCTGTCGCGTTCCCCCCGGGTCCGAACTCCTTCTGATCAGCCGAAACTCAATCCCGGGGGATCTCTTTCAACTGAATACCCTTGAGCTGGACGAAGTTTTTCAAGTGCTGGTGAACGACAACCCCCGAAGTCCGTTCTGGCTGGGGCTGGCCCATCAAAACAATCCCCTCTGACACTCGCGCCGAAGAATGCTGAACTCAGGTCGATGCAAGAGTTCTTCCGTGGCGGAAAATTCCCAGATGACGTCTTGATTGAAGGTCAGTCCGATTTGTTGTTTTTTCTCCCACTCAAAAATCTGGTGAGCGAGAGCAAGATCAACGCACCGGCGGAGAAACTGCGAGCGCAGCTCGCTGAAAGGACGTCCCGAGGAGGCCGTCACCAGTTCACGCAATAAGCGAAGGACTTGGCTTTGACAGCGGCTTGCAAACGGCCTTTCAGGGTCAGTGGTCGTGAAATCGCGAACGCAGTTTTGATAGGGCGACGGGCCCAATTCCTTTTCGATGGTCGGGAGGTTTCGCACGTTAAAAAGGGGCGGCAACCCGTCGCGGTTTTCAAGAACTTTTTTGAGAAGCCCGACGGGTGGCCCTTTATCCGCCCCTTGATCCCAAAGCAGATAGGATTTTTCGTCAAAAAATGCAAATCGGCAGAGGGGGAAATCCTCGGTCCGCGACACGCAACCCTGGCTCATCACCAGGTCCTTTTTCTTGGCCAAAAAGTTCTTTGTCCAGACCTCTCCCGAGACCGGCTTGCGCCGACCATCAAAAAGTTCACGCACTGACTGTCCCAATTCAGCGTGCGTCCACAAACCCTTAATATCGGCCTTCACATATTTTCCCGCCGGCTTATAAAATAACGGTGCAATCAGTTGGTTGGGTTTCAGCCGCATGACCTTGGGGAAATGGGACGACTCCTCAGGCAGGCGGCCTTGCAGTCCGACAAAAAAGATCCAACTCGAATCCCAACTCTTGCTCGTCTTGAGTCGCGAAAAAAAACGAAACAACGACTCATCCATTTCTTCGATCTGACTTTCGATCGTTTGGGATCGGGTCTCCCCTCCGTCCGTGAAAGTGGTCGCGTCCGGGTGAAGCAGGTCAGAAAGAGTCGCGACAGCGAATAGATTTTTCCCTCTGGCGTCCTCCATCCATCCCAGCAATAAATTGAGACTCTCCTCGATCGTCCGAAAAGAGCGGTTGCCTCCAACGCTTTCATCGGCAAGCTCAAAACCCTGGGCAAAACCAGAACGTCGGGTCAAGGGAGGCGAGGCGGGAAAATATCCCGTTTGCCAACCGGCGAGAACCGCTTCTTCAGCCAGCGAGACAAAACGGGCCGACAGAAAATCCTGCGCCGTGAACAAGCGAATCTCCTGCGGCGATAACCCCGTCAGCAGAGCCCCGAGTGAAGGCAACGAAGATGTGGAACTCGCCACCATACCTTTGGCCTGGATGAACTCGTGACACAAAATGCTAAAGCCCGAACGTTCGGTGGCGTGAGATGCGGGGCATGACAAATCGTCAGTAGTGATCCCTTCGACCGCGAGGACAAGAACGCTCTCATTTGGAACACGCGGTGCACAGCCTGTCATAAGCACGACAAGAATCGATATGACTGCCTTGCACCCGTGGCGGCTTTGCCATTGCGCTCGCTCCATTGTGACCAAATCATGCTCCCTGCCGGCGAGGTTTTTCTTCATTTGACCGGGCGAAACGGGAAAGATCATACTGAATCTCGGATCTCTCTTTAAGCAAAAAGGGGCTATTAAGCAAAAAGGGGTTATCATGTTAACAGAGCACGTTTTCGCCATCGCGCATTTTGCTGATCAGGCCGTCTTGTACCTTTTGCTTTTGCTCAGCATTCTCAGCATCGGACTTATCCTTGAAAGATGGATCGCGCTTCGCCAAGTCGCCCATGACAGCCGCCGGGTCCGCACGCGCGTTCGCGCGGCCCTTGGCTCCAACAACTTGGAGGACGTCGAAGCGCTGTCGCGCGAACAGGAATCCCTGGAAGGACGGGCCCTGGCTTGCGGCCTTCGCCATATCAAACACAATGGGGTCGAAGGTCTTGAGGAACTCTTTAACACTTTTGCTCTTGCCGAACGGCCTGAACTTGAAAGATCACTCAGTTTTCTTGCGACTCTGGGATCCAACGCCCCTTATATCGGACTTTTCGGAACTGTTCTTGGTATCATGAAAGCCTTTAACGACCTCGCGCGTTCCACGGACGCGGGTCAACAGACGGTGATGGCGGGAATTTCTCTCGCGCTGGTGGCCACGGCGGCGGGACTCTTCGTCGCCATCCCGGCGGTGATTTCCTATAACTATTTTCAGCGACAAGTTCGCGGCGTTTTTCAAAGCCTCGAAAGCGTCAAAGAACTTTGCCTCGCTTACGCCAAACAGCGGGGGAAAACTGGCGTGGGCGGTGTTTAAATGGGCACGAAGTCTTTCACCGACGACGGCGAGTCAATTTCCGACATCAACGTGGTTCCTTTGGTCGACATTATTCTCGTGGTTCTGATTATTTTTATGGTGACCGCACCGATGATCATGAAGCCGTCCATCAATGTGGCTCTGCCGAAAACCTCGACGGGAGACCCGACGAAACCTGGCGGACTGCAGATTTCGCTTTCCGCGGATGGGCGAATGTCCCTCAATAACGAACCCTCGGACCTGGAAAAGATTCGTCAAAAGGCAGTGAGCGAGCTGGCTGCCAACCCGGAGGTTCAGGCGGTCATTTCAGCCGATAAATCCGTAGCCCATGGCCAAGTTGTCGCGATCATCGATTTGGTGAAGAAAGTGGGAGTCAAGAAATTCGCCATTTCAATCGAAAAGCAGGCAGGTCAGTGACCCTTGGAGCAAATCAGTTGAAGATTTGAAATGAGTTCTAAGACTAAGTCATCACGAGAAAGTGTGCGATCGTGAGAACTATGATTGAAACAGTGACAATATGTAAGGCCAGTTCCTTTATGATATTCACCTTTCCTCCCGACAAAGGGCTTGTCGGAGAATTTGAATAAGTCTTGAGCGAAAATTGACCCATTCATGAAGTTGATGCTGATTGAAACGCTCTGCGAAGGTGCCGAAGGCACCGACTTGGTCTGCCCAAGGCACCGACTTGGTCCAGCCGGAGGCACCGACGTGGTATCATTTTGAGCCGTCTTTAGTCCCGTCAAAAAATTGCCGATTCGCTAATCGATGCAGGCAGCTGAGCGGCGACATGAAGTCAAATTTTTGCTGGTCACACTTCTTCTTGTTTTGGGACTGGCTGCGGCTGCATTTATCAATTTGATGCGTGTTCCTGCTCAGAAGAGCGGACCGGCCACGACGCGCAACCCGACAAGCGTGAAAACTGATTCTGATTTTTCCGCCCCATCCAAAGGGGTCCCCAATTTTGATCCCAATGTGGGTTTTGTTCATTGGGACTGCCGTAAATCCACCGTCGATTCTCCGGTCGGCGCCGCTTATATTCGAATTAAGGGAGCCTCTTGCCGGGGCGGCGCCATGCGCAACTTTCATGTCGTGAATTCCTCCAATGGCTTCACGGCTTCCGTGTTCTGGAGCGACAAGAATTTCACCACCGACCTGATTGATCTGCAGCCAGGCCCCAACCGCATCAGCATGGACTGGATAGATGCCAGAGGAAGAGTTCAAACATCTGAACTATCTATTCTTCGCGCCGAGGAGAAGTTGGCCAAATAGGGCGAGCGATAGTCCGAGGTCACTCATTCAGTCTGCCTCCCAATCATTCTTGTCGAGATCAGCAATTTAGGCTTCTTTGCCCTTTAGCCTTGATTTCATCAAACTCAGCCGCTAATGACACGTGTTTTGTTGATTCCAGCAAGATTGAAAATGGACCTGACAAGTCCATTCAGGTAGCTACCGACGGATCCACCCACGAGACTCTTCGAGAAATTTTACGCGGACTTAGGCCACTTATTCGAGGGAGGCAAGTGTTCGACTTTGGGCCGGAACAGTAACTTTATGACCGGACTATATTCCTTTGAAATGATCGCCAGATAGATTTCGAGAACTCCAATGACCAGCGCGAGAGGTAATCCCTCAACGGCCAAGAATGAGTGAACCAAAAAAATGTTTAAGATGATCGGAGCCAGGACGACTAATGCGAGTGGTACAAACATTCCACTGAGGAGTAAGAGACCACAAGTAATCTCTGTCCCCTTCAAGAGATAAAAGAAATATTGCGTGGCCATCATTCCCTTGAAGAAGTCGCCCATGGCGCCCTCAAGAGGAGGCGGGGTCGTGAAAAAGAAAGATATACCGGCACCTAAAAAGATAAAACCCAACAACAAACGTGCGATCAATGTGACTTTGCTCATGTTGAGCGACCCTCCATGGAGTATGAATTCTAGAACTAGGATGGCAAATCAGCACAAGAATCTCAAAGCTATTCTTGATCCGCGAAGCACGGTGATATCTTGCGTTAATCCCTCGTCTTAGATGCGCTCTCGGAAATGGAAATTCGCTTTCAGAAATATACTCTTGGGTCAATTCGGCCAAGCTGGTCTTCGCTGCAAGAATCCCCCAGAACCAAAGCTGACATGGAGCCCGACTGGCGAGACCAGGCGGTTCAGCGCGTTCGCTAGTTTGCCTTTGACCCACTTCAAGTCCCCCGTGATGGGTCGAGTGGCCTCCCCAAGCTTCCTTTTCGCGAGAAAATGGATCAGTCGGCGTCGAATTCTCATGCGAAGAACAGATTCGCGATTTTTCAGTTCATCCTCCTCCGTTTCCAAGATCAGTTCTGGTACTGCAACGGGTTTCATATTCTTATCGACGTTTACAAAAGTCAGGTGGGCGCTGTTCGTATGAGTCAACTCTTGCGTTACGGGATCCTCTCGATTGACACTGACTTCAATTTCCATCGAGGTGCGCCCCACGTGATTCATGGTGGCCGTCAGAACGAGATGCTCGCCCAAACAAACAGGCGTTCGAAAAGTGATGTTATCAATATTCACAGTCACACATGTGGGCCTTCCCGTGTAACGCCTGGCACACATGAAGGCGACTTCGTCCATCCAGGACATTAAGTAACCTCCAAAGAGAGTTCCATTGGGATTCAGGTGTTCTCCAGAAACGATCTTTCTCGTGGCAACGACGCTGCTGATTCTTGTCTTTTTCATGGCCCCCCCTTTGGAGACTGCACTCTCTGGGCGATTGAGAGCATGGCTTTTGTCGGTTGAGAATGCAAATTGGGGATTTATTTGGATTCCATTGGTGATTAACGGGCTAAAACTGGTTCTTTCGTGACAGAAAAGAGATACAGCCCAGGATGGACACTAGAACAAATAATAAAAAGCGTATCCGAAGAAAGACTGGCGTGGCGATCTCCCGCCCGGAGTCAATGTGGTTGTCGTTTTCAAACTGCTGGACAACGCGGCGGAATGCTGGCGCCGGAGTTCAACCGCCGCCAATCCGTCCGAAATGGCGTAAGACGTGAGGAGATTCAATGTTTGGCCCAGCTTCCGCCCTATCATCAGCCAACGGTCTTCCGAATCGCTACGCACTTTGGCGCTGGTGTTGGGATTGGCGACTTCCACCTCGACGGAGTTATCGGAAATGGAATACTTCGCCTGGACCTTGGTTTCTTGCGCGACTTCCAATTGCACATGACTGAGTTTTTCCTTGGCTTCATAAACAGGACGCATTGAGGGGTCAGACTTCATGTATTGATCGAAATGCCATTCCCCGAGACGCTTGACCACGTACTCGGCGTACTTGCGGCGCTCTTCATTTTGGGCCTGCATGTCTTGCATGGCCCCGCCGCCTTCCGCCCCGCCCGTCAATCGGTCGGCGGCAAAAGCCATTCCATCGGTGTCGACATAGCCAAATTTCTCCTGGTAACGAGTGCGAAATTCCTTGATCAGTTGGCCCGTGAAAATGCGCGAGCGCAAATCGAGATTCATCTTCACTTCAGGTGGCGACAACAAAACATCGGAGTATTGATCTTCCCGCTCCGACTCAATGTCGGAAATATAACCAAATGGAAGATTGGACGGGGTATTGGACGTTTGAGCAATGGCCTGCAAAGAACCACAAAATGGCGCGGCCATAAACAAAAGACCGGCTGTCTTTCGTCTCCAATTGCCAAGTTGCAAATCAGTGCCCATATCACTAAGGTAATGCAAATTCTTGGCCGATACCTCGAGTGATAAGTGCGCGAAATGTCCAGGCTGAGGTCGAGTTGAATTGGGACTGGGTGTATGGGGTAGCGGGAGTGTAAATGATTTTGACAATCTTCCGGACTCGATGACCATTAGAATATGAAAAAGAGATGATCGTTTTGGGAGGAACTGTAAATTGGAGTATAAAAAGCGATCCGACGTGCACTGGGCCCGTAAGATTTGGCACATGGGTGGAGTGTCGCTGATACTATTGCTCTACGTTCTGGCCCCTCCGCCGATGGCGATCCTGGCGATTCTCGGCGCATGGGCCATTTGCATCCCCATTGATCTGGCCCGCCAGAGAAATCCCCAGCTCAACGAGTTTCTCGTGCAATGGTTTAAGCCGATCATCCGTGATCATGAGGTTCACCGCCTCGCCGGAACAAGCTACCTGCTGACGGGGGTGGGATTCGTGGCGGTGCTTTGCCCCCGCGAAGTGACGATCCTCACGCTTCTCTATCTGGCATTTGCTGACCCCCTGGCGAGCTTTGTCGGCATCAAGTGGGGAAGAGACAAAATCCTTGGCAACAAGAGTCTTCAAGGTTCCGTCGCGGCCTTTTTGGTGTGCACGTTGGCCACCTTCTTCTTCCTTTACTCCCGTGGTTTGCTGCTCGATCACCTCTTTGTCGTCAGCCTCTCCGGCGGACTCATCGGCTGTCTCGCTGAACTGATACCGATCGGAAGAATCGATGATAATTTCACTTTGCCGGTCGTGAGCGCGGGCTCGCTGTGGGCGCTCTTTTCCATCTTCGGGTTGTTCGCCAATTTATCCGCCGGCGGCGGAGGTGGGGGGGGAGCCCTGTGATGAAGTCCACGGAATTGACCGACGGAATTGAAGATTTGTCGGAGTCGGCCGAGCCGAAGAAAAAGATCGCCATTCACATTTATTTGCTGCCGAACCTGATGACGACGGGGAATATTTTCTTTGGCTTCTTCGCTCTCGTCCAATCCATCAAAGGGGAGTTCACTTCTGCCGCCTACGCCATCGTCGCCGCAGCGGTTTTCGATCTGATGGACGGCCGGTTGGCGCGACTCACCCGCTCAACTTCGAAATTCGGCGCCGAATACGATTCTTTGTGCGACCTCACCAGTTTCGGCATGGCTCCGGCGGTCCTCCTGTATCAGTGGGCGCTTCACCCTTTCGGGCGCCTGGGGTGGCTGGCGTGTTTTTTTTATGTCACCTGCGGAGCTCTCCGATTGGCTCGCTTCAATGTGCAAGCTCACGTGGTTGAAAAAGCTTACTTTCAAGGCCTGCCGATTCCCATGGCGGCTGGCATTGTCGCCAGTTCCGTTCTAGCTTTTCAAGATTTGGCGATCGATCCGCCCGGCAACCCGTTTCTTCTCGGCATGGCTTTTTTGCTCGCCGTGGTTATGGTTTCGACTTTTCGCTACCGCAGCTTTAAGGACTTGGACCTCAAACAACGCCGCCCATTCGAGTATCTTGTGGTCGGTGTTATTCTGATCGCCATCGTGGCCTACCGCCCGGAGGTCAATCTATTCATTTTATTTATCACCTATGCCACCCTTGGCGCGGTATTTGGATTTTTGCGACTGGGTCAGCGGCGGATCAAATCGAATGTTTACTTGCCGCCACACAATGACCTTGACTCCGACTTGGTCGAACAAGAAGAAGAACAAGAACAAGAGGAAGAGCCAAAAGATCACCCGCTGGAGAAAAAATGAAGATCGGAGTCGTCGGCGCCACGGGTTTGGTGGGCCAAACATTTCTGCAAATCCTGGAACAACGGAGCGTGGGCGGCGCGGCCGCCACGGGCGTCAGCTCCGCAGACGCCACGGGTTTTGATCTGGCGCTGTTCGCCAGCGAAAATTCAGTCGGTAAGACGATGAGTTTTCGCGGCAAGAGCTATCCCGTGCACGCCCTTTCAAAAGGCTGCTTCAACGGCCTCGAATTGGTGTTTTTTTCCAGCGGCGATCCCATCAGTCAAGAATGGGCCCCCCAGGCCGCGCAAGCAGGAGCGTGGGCGGTCGACAACTCGGCGGCTTTCCGCATGGATGACCGCTATCCCTTGATCGTTCCGGAGGTTAACGGGGATCTCCTCTCGCGACAAAAGACCCCCACCATCATCGCCAACCCCAATTGCTCGACGATTCAATTGGTCGTGGCGCTCAATCCATTGCTGAAAAATCTGGGACTTGAATCGGTCAAAGTGGCCAGCTACCAATCGGTCAGCGGCGCAGGCCAGGCCGGTGTGGACGAGTTGGATTCGCAAATCGCCGCCTACGCCGGCGCCTTGAGCCGGTCGGAATCGAACCCTCAGCATTCACTCAAGGCCAAAGCTTTTCCCCATCCAATTTTGAGCAGTTGCATTCCGCAAATTGGTTCACTGCAAGAGGGCGGCTACTACAGTGAAGAGATCAAGGTCATTCGTGAGAGCAAGAAAATACTTCGTTCTCCGCGCTTGCGTGTTTCAGCCATGACGGTGCGGGTTCCGGTGCGGGCCTCCCATGCCGAGGCGGTTTGGGTGACCTTGAACAAGGAAGTGTCGCGGGAAGAGGTCGTGGCAACCCTGGCCGCCGCGCCTGGCCTAGTGGTTCAAGACGATCCGGCAAAGTCCATTTATCCTTTGCAAGGAAGGGCCGCCGGCGAGGACCCGGTTTTCGTGGGCCGAATCCACCGGGATGTTGAGGATCCGTTCACGTGGCTATTCTGGGTTGTTTCTGACAATGTCAGAAAGGGCGCCGCGCTCAACGGCGTGCAAATCGCGGAACTTATCTTTGGGTCTCCCCTTTTCTGAACGTCGCCACTTGCCGCATGTCAATGAGTTCGACAATCTTGAGGTCCCAGCTTCGATCCGGGCTTTGTCTGCGCCTCTTGGCTTTCAGCTTAGTTTTCACCTTTGGTTGCACCTTTGACAGGCCCCTGGGGCTATGATGCAATATTTATATGGTACGCTCTGTCAGCTTTGCCTTGATCGCGGGCAATCGCTCGATTCCTCTTTTGCTACCGCTGATGATGCTGCTTGTTGCATTGCAAGCAGTCACTCCTGCGACGGCGCAAGCTACGGTTAAGATATTATCCACGTCGACTTACTTTCATACGCCGCCGGCACCTGATCCGAGCGGAATGTTTGACATTATCGCGGGAAGAACACTCAGCAGCACCGCCTGCACCGACAACACGACAACCTGTGATAGTTGCAAGGCCCAAACAGCTCCCTTTGCAAACGGGGCGATTTCCTGCAGCAGCAATGATCTGACGAAAGATACCATCTTTCAAATCACACTGACCTCCGATCAGGCCTCTGCCTACATCTATCCCATTTGCTTCAACGGTCTGATCGGCATCCGGGCCAGTGCGTCCACCGGCACCGGCGTCGTCACCGCTGTATCATTTGCAAACACCTCCTACACTTCCACCGGCAGCGGGGGGACCATGGGGGTGGCCAACACGCCGATCACCGCAAGCTTTAGGTGGGGAGACATCTGCAGCACCGCAAGAAATAATGACGGCGAATGCACGACCAGCTTTGACCAGCAACTGCAGGTGGGTTTCCTGCAAGCTTGCAATACCCCCAGCGCAAACATCTCTGACTCAGCGACTTTCCGCCTGCAGTTTCGCTACGTCGGATTCGCCGCTCCTATGACTTTCAGTCCTGACCCAGCCACCTCCTGTGGTGTCACTAAAACAAATAATCAGTTTGAGGGAATCTGTTACTATGAGGTCTATCCAGGCGACCAAAAAATGTACCTGACCAATATGGCCGGCCAAGATCAAACTGTCGGGGCCAACAGTGGCTTTCCCAACAACATGATCGTCGGTGATATGGAGGCAACGGCGTCGCCGGCAGCGCAGGATCCCAGTCATATTTTTTATTCTTTTCTGCGGGCTTATTATGTTCCTGGCGATTTCAACGCTCTCGCCACCGCCACTGGCCAAACAAACAGTGTTGACCTTAACTTTGACGGCCGACCCTTTAATGACGCGCTCAAGATAACCGGCGCCGACATAACCAATGGGCAACAGTACTCTGTCCTGCTGGCCAACGGCGACCAGGCCGGCATCATTACTCATTTTGCGGCGGGACCGGGAATCACCTGGGGGACTTTGCAGACCGCCATCCCAGAGCCTGTCCATGGTTTCCTGGACAATAAGAAGTGTTTCGTGGCCACCGCCGCCTACGGGAGCGAGATGGCACCCCAGGTCGAGCGCCTGCGGACTTTTCGCGACCGCTACCTGCTTCATAGCACTCCTGGAAAGAGCTTTGTGCGTTTTTACTACAACAACTCGCCGGCCTGGGCTCGGGTGATCGCCGGCTCGGAGCTTTTGCGGCTGATGGCGCGCCTACTTTTACTTCCCTCGGTGGGCCTTGTGGACCTCGTGCTTGCGGCGGAAATTGACTCGCAATGGAGTGGACTCGTCAGCGCCTTATTCTTGGTTTCATTGGCGGCCAGCCTGGTGGGCCTGGTTTGCGTCATTTGGAGGATTATCATTTGGAGGATGATCCGAAAACTGGGGGCTTTTCTATCACAAAATTCGGCATAGGACCCAACTTAGGATCCAACTTAGGATCCAGCTTAAGATTCAACTTAAGATCCAACTTAGGAACAGTTTTGACTGCAGCTCTCGTCTTCACGCTGACTCAAGGCTGGGGAAGGAATTGGGCGCTGGCCCAAGTTGATCCTTTAGAACACGAGTTGGACGAGGCGAACGGCGGTCCGCCCTCATCAGAACCAAGTTCTCCACAAGGCTCTCCACAAGGCTCCCCACAAGGTTCCCTGCGGGACTCTCCGCAAGGCTTTCCACAGGGTTCTCCGCAGGGTTCTTCTCAAGGTTTTCCACAAGGTTCTCCACAGCATTCCTTACCCCCCGCTCAAAATGAGTACCATCGCCCCGTTGGCCCACCCGAAGGGGGGACTTTTCAAATCGAGCACCCTGGCGCCGCCAAAGGATTGATCAAAATCGACAAGGACCAAGTTTACCAGTATCGAGTCAAAACCGTTGAAAAGTCGCAAGCCACCTCCGTTCGCTTTGGAATCATCAGTTCACCCAATACCACTTCCGAACAAGGCGACAGCTTTTCGTCAATTTATGGATCCAAAGGTATACCCTCGTTATTTGCCGATTATGAGTGGCAACCCTTCCACACCTTTGGCGCCCTTGGCTTGCAATTGGGGGCGGGCCTGGGCGTTGTTCGCGGCAATGGAAGATTCGCACCGGGTTCGATTTTCACGGAGGCCAAAGAAGTGTACACCCTGATTGTCGTCCCCGTGTCGGCGATGATCGTCTACCGCTTCGAATACCTGCGGCATCAATGGTTCGCACCCTACATCAGCGGAGGCGGAATCTATTATGCCCTGAGAGAACAACGGGACGATGGTAAACCCGCAACCTACGCCGGTAGCCCCGCGATGGCCGGGGCGGCTGGGATCAGTATCAACGTAACCCGCGTCGACAACCAGGGCGCTTTCTTCCTCAGTCGCGAATATGGCATTTCCGACGTTTGGCTGACTCTTGAGGCTCGCCTTGTCGCCAGCGTTTCCAAGGCTATTGATTTCTCCAACCAAACAATCAGCGCCGGCTTCACCATAGATTATTGAGCCATCGGGTACTTAGGAGTCTCCACAGAATAAATTTTACGTTTTTGCTCGGTCTTTTCAATTTTGCCATCGTTGCACCTCCTCCGGTTTGCGCCGCTGGCAAGCCGTTCGTCGGTGACGCCTCGGCAAAATTGAAAATCCGCTTCGCAAAAACTGTAAACTTGATTCTGTGGAGACCCCTTAGTCTTAGAATTCAGATCGACTGTTCCGCGCCGATCGAATATGAATCCCTCATCATGGCCAGGTATCGACTCATTGTTTCTTACGACGGAACAGATTTCTGCGGTTGGCAGCGGCAGAAGAGCCATGCGCACGCATCACCTCTTCCAAGCATTCAGCAAACCCTCGAAACGGCTCTGACCCGGGTGCTCAATCATCCGGTATCCCTGTCGGCGTCTGGTCGGACCGACGCTGGAGTTCACGCCGTGGCGCAAGTCTGCCATTTCGACACGGATCGAAAGCTGCCACGAGACCTTTGTTGGGCACTCAAGTCGCAACTTCCACCCAGCATTTCAGTCAAGGATTGCCAGCCCGTCCCCGCGTATTTTCACGCGACCCTCTCAGCGACACGGAAAACTTATCGTTACTGGATTTGGAATCACCCGCGGGCCCCGGCTCTTTTGTGTCGCTACTCGTGGTGGATTCGCCGCCCCCTCGATCTTGCGCTCCTCAACCAGCTGACCGAACCTTTAGTTGGAGAACATGACTTTGCGAGTTTTCGCTCGGAAGGCACACCCGTTCGCCACACCGTTCGAAAAATTCATCGGGCGGTTTGGCGGCAACGGCGGGAAGGAATTATTGAGTTTTCGGTCACCGGCAACGGCTTTCTGAAGCAGATGGTGCGCAATCTAGTGGGCACGCTAGTGACCCTTTCGTGGAACGATCCAAATCCAGAAAAGATAAAGCAAATCATGAAGTTAAAGGATCGAACGAAGGCTGGAATGGCCGCCCCGCCGCAAGGTCTTTTTCTTCTTCACGTCGTGTACCCCGGCACTGCAATTCAGGTTGACAAGGCGAAGCCCAAAATTTAAAAACTTCGGTCTGGCTCACGCTGAGGAGATTCTATGGTAAAAGCTGGGGATACGGCTGCTCAAAAAGCCGCTGAAAAAGCCGCAGACAAGACTGCTGATAAGGCTGATAAGAGTTCTGATAAGTCGAGTGACAAATCTGGTGCGGGAAAATCCCGCCCCAACGCCACTTGGATGGCCAAGCCTGATGAAACCGACCAACATTGGTGGATTATCGATGGCGCCCATCAAAGACTGGGACGAGTTGCCACTGTGGTTGCCACTCTCTTGCGTGGAAAACACAAGCCGACCTTTACTCCCCACGTGGATACCGGTGACTTTGTCATCGTTATCAATACCGACAAGATTGAATTGACGGGCCGTAAATGGACTTCCAAAAAGTATTTTCGCCACTCTCGTTTTTTCGGGTCGCTGAAGGAAAAGTCAGCCGAGCAGTACAAGAATGAAGACAGTGGATTCTTGATGTCCCAGGCCGTTCGTGGAATGCTTCCGGACAATCGCATGTCCTATGGTTTGATGAAGAAGTTAAGGACGTTCAAAAACGCTGAGCATCCCCACGCCGCCCAAAAACCTCAACCCTATAAAGTGAATGCATAATCATGGCCACCGATAAAGTTTACTACGCAACCGGAAGAAGAAAAAGCAGTGCCGCCCGAGTCTATCTGAAACCGGGATCAGGCTCCATCGTCATCAACGGCCTGAAGGCGGATGATTATTTGAAACGTCTGCAATCGCGGATGGTTATCCTGCAGCCCCTTGAAACGATCAGCATGTTGGGAAAATTCGACGCCGAGATCAAAGTCACCGGCGGCGGTGAAAGCGGGCAAATGGGAGCCATTCGACTGGGAATCGCACGCGCTCTGACAGCTTTCGATGCGGCACTTCGACCCGCACTTAAGAAAGCTGGATATTTGACCAGAGACCCACGCGAAGTTGAGAGAAAAAAATACGGCAAAGCCGGCGCTCGTCGCAGATATCAATACTCCAAGCGCTAATCTTATCCGGCGACAGTCCCCAGTAGATTGTTCGTTTTTGAATGAATCCTATTAAGACACGGCATCAGAGTGATGCCGTTCATATTGAGAATATCTTTACAGAAATTTTTCGACCTTTTCATCTTAAGGCGATTTTGTGACTAAAGTGGCGACAAATGCAAAAATCCCCTACACTCATCTATGGGTAGACTTAAAGATTTTTTCACAGAATTTTGGATAGTCTGATATGGGGGGGCTCAATGACTCGACAATACAGAAAGCGACTTCGGCTGACTTTCGGTGCTGGGATTGTCCTTGTTCTTCTCGCTGGCTTTCAGAACTGTGCCCAGTCGGTGGGAGGCATGGTCACCGATTCCACTCCCGTGAGCGCCTTGGACAACAAAATTTCAGCGTCCCAGTTTCGCGAACTCATTATGAATGACCTCAATAACAACAGGACAATTGATCTGGACATCGATTCGGGTGTCGCTGTCGACGAGTCCAATAATCACCGCTACTGCCTGCCGCTGAGCGAACGCGATGCCTTGTCGCAGATCCTCGGTCAGGCGGAAGTTTGTGAACCCATCCAACACGCTAGTCCTAGTCAGCAGTGCTCGGCTGAATATGTGTTCCCCTACGCCCAGCTCAGGTCATCCGGCTTAGCGGTAAACCTAGGGGAGAAACGCGATGGTTGTGAATCCCCCATTGATTTGTGTGGCGAATCATCAACCGCACTGAAGAGCTTCATCATTGCGGCCTTATCCCGAATTGAGACTTTGGACTGCCCCTAGTCCTCTGACCACTTAGTGTTCAAATCCCCAATCGCTTGGTCAATGCACTCGTCGACGCTTCCCATTTTTCGGCATGTGGCACTGCTCCTTGCGCGAAATCGGGTCGGCCTCCGCCCTTTCCGCCCATGCCGTTCGCCAAGTCTTTCAGAAGATCCCCAGCTGAGATTTCCGGATTGAGGGACTTGGTCACACTGACAATCAACGGACTCGCCGGTTGGCCCTTTCCGAGGATAACCACCACGCCGCTTTGAATCTTGTTCTTGAGCTCATCCGCCCAGCGAGCCAAAATTTCGCGATCCTCCTGGTCGTTTCGCCAAAGGATAAGGCGATGGGAGCCGGTTTTGAACTGAAACTGCCGCGCTTGCCCGACAATTTGATCCAGGTCCACCTGACCGCTTTTCACATCCCGGACCGCCCGTTCGAGTTCGCGAATCTGCAATTTTGAGGCTTCGATCCAATCGGCGACTTGCGCCCGCGATTCACCCGTGGCGTCTGCGGAGGTGCCGACGGAGCCCACGCTGAGAAAAGTCGACCAGCTCTCGCTGATTCCTGCGGCCACTCGCGCGCGGTTATTCTCATGGCAATGCTTCAGCAAGAACTTGAGCGCCCCATCACCAGTCAGTGCTTCGATCCGGCGAACGCCGGCACTCACGCCACTTTCCGATACGATTTTAAAGAGACGAATCTGAACGGTGTTGCTGACGTGGGTTCCGCCGCAAAGTTCAGTGGAGAAATCTCCCATCTTAAGCACTCTGACCGTGGCACCGTATTTCTCACCAAAAAGAGCCATGGCTCCCGAATTGATGGCCTCCTGGTAGCTCATGATGGAGGGCTGCACCGGCCTCGCCAATGAAACTTGCTCGTTCACCAACTCCTCAATTTTGAGAAGCTCCTCGCTGGAGAGGGCTTTGTTGTGGGTAAAATCAAAACGCAACTTGCTGGCGTCGACCAAAGATCCGGCTTGGCTCACGTGGGAACCAAGAACAGCCCGCAAAGCGGCGTGCAGAAGATGCGTCGCCGAGTGGTTGGCGGCGATTTGCCGGCGTTGCCGGCTTTCGACCTCCAGCTGGACGGCGTCGCCGCGCTTGAGTTTCCCTTTTGACACTTCCACGTGATGAACGAAAATTTCATGATGTTTCGTCGTGTCGTGCACGAGAGCAGCGCCCCGCTCGGATTGGACCCCTCCTTGATCGCCAACTTGGCCGCCGCTTTCGGCGTAAAAAGGGGTTTTATTCACGATCAGCAGTCCCCTTTCGCCGGCGCCCAGAGACTCAACTTCGCTCTTCCCGTTGGAAAGGGCGAGAATCTTTCCCCCTTCGTGGAGTGACTCGTAGCCTTTGAATTCGGTTGGCCCGCTGGCGCGGGACTGAGCTTGCGACCAGGCGATCAAGTGGGCCTCATCCGTCGACAAAGCTTTTCCTTTCCAACTCGCCTGCGCAACCTTTCGCGCGTTTTCCAGAAGGCTCTCAACTTCTCCTTCGACCACCAAATAACCCTTTTCTTGCGCCATCAACCGGGTCAGATCCACCGGGAAACCATAGGTGTCGTAAAGTTTGAACACAAAATCACTGGGCAGTTTGCGCTCATTGCGGGCGCGCAGGGCGGAAAATTGCTCATTCAACAGCGCCGTTCCCGTATCGAGGGTTTGCAAAAACCTCGCTTCTTC
>PSRN01000212.1 GCA_003176075.1 Bdellovibrio sp. | reverse complement strand
ACTCACCGCGCGTTTCAGCCACCAGTAAGGTGTTCACGGTTGAAGATGAAAATTTCGCGCAAGGTTCAAGTTAAAGAGAAGAACGTTTCTCCGTAACAGGCCCCGGTTCATCTGAAGGGGAAGTCATTCCCATCAGCGTTCGACCGATTGTTCGTTGGAGATGCTTGAAACCATGAGTTCATAAACAGAGCTATCCGCCCAGGATCTAAACTCCTCCGCGATCGTCTTGAAAATCAACAAATTACCCGAGCGCTGCAAGATTTTGCTCCATCGTATCGCGCAACCTACGAATTGGAAAAAATCGAATTTTGAAGTGAATCATCCTGGTCTATTTATACGTGATTGCCGGCGAGGTCCCGAATACTCCCGTGAGCGCGGCCCCTGTTAAAGCAAACGAAGGGCCAAGCCGCATCTTTAGACAGATGCCAACACCTTGATCTAAGGTCCTTTTTATAAAGATACCGAGGCGACCCAAGGACTTGTGTTAAGACTTTTTTCCACGTTGAAGTTGCGCTCCTAGACTGAGAGAAAAGTTCGACTTTAACTTGGGCGGCCAAGCCCCATGTGTCAAATTGAGAACCTTTTTCTTTAAGCTGGCCGCGGTTTTCGATTCTTGCCACCCTATAATTGAATGCATATCCGCATATCCCGTGGCGGCTCCGCCGCCCACGTTCTGGGGGTTCAATGAAACAGCTTTTTGGCATTGCCATCATCCTCGCTTTTTCAAGCCTATCCTTCGCTCGTTCTTCAGAACGAGCCAGCACAACTTCTTATCCCTACTGGGTCACAAGGCCGCAATTGAGCACAGGACAGCAATCGGTTACCACAGCCCCCAATTCGTCTTCCATATCCACACCATCGGGTAACGCTGAACAAAACAGCGCAGCCTGCAAAACAGAGAGGTCCGCCAATTTGGTTGTCGCGGCCGCCTGGGGAAGCTGCAAGGCGATTGAAACTGGCGCCCCATCAAACATCAGGGGAAATGATGGCTGTGGGGTTCCAGCCTCCAAGGGGGGAGACATTAAGAGCGCTCTCGATACCAGTGCTTCAGTGGAAGGAAAACCGAATGAGTACAGCCAGCAGGGTGCCCGTGCAAAATTGGTTAGCGATACTTGCGAAATTCCAAATAATCAGACGGACTGCTCTGGATTCGTTTCTGTTTCAGAATGCACGGCTGGTCATCTTTTTTATCCCAACAAAGAGCAGTTTGAGCCTCTTACCACCGAAAAAATGATAGATATGGGCAAAGGCAATGACTGCTTCGATGAGGCGAAAGACGGCAAAGTGTGCCCCGGTGACATTTTTGTCAACCGCCATTCGGATGACACGGGTCACACCGGAATAGTTTGCGAGGGACCACCCGAATGCACGGATGACGCTGCGAAAATTGAAGTGTGCGAATCAACGGGAAAAGGCGTCGGCATCATCAAGCACGCACTGGCGGAATCATCCCTGGCTCCGGTTTTTGACGAAGCCCGCAATGGCCGGCAAGCCACTAAAGTGATTCTTCGCCACAAGGACACACCGGATTGTAAAGCCAGACAGCCGCGAAAAATTGAAAACCAGGAAAAATTGCATTGCCCTGAGCTCATGAACATTTAGAATTGAGGGGTGACATTTCTTTGCGCGCGCTGGAAAAATCTAGCGGTTTTACTATTCATCTTGAACGCCGAGACTGTTCTTGCTTCTGACTCGCTCTACTGCAGTGACATCGCTGCGGTGGCTGCCGAGGCGGTGGCCTATTACCTAACCGGCGCGTCGGATTCAGAACTGCCCCTCCGGTGTGCCGAGCAGAAGAAATGGAAATACTTTAATCCCAAGTGGGAAACCCGAACTCCCGAGCCCAAATCCAACAAGCCGCCGCCTGAAATTATTTGGTTCGATCCCAAAAAGGACAGTTACAAGATTGGAAAGATTCACAAAGTCAGTCAAAGAAAGCATCTGATCGACGTCACCTTCAGCATCAAAGGAAAGTCGTTGAAAACGACCTATTCGTTCACCTTCTGGGACGTGTATCAGAAGGCACGCGGCACCTGTGGTTACGTGGAAAATGAAAATCGCCCTCCGATCTTCCGGGAAGATTGCCGTCACTGACCTCTGAGCGGAGTTAGTTTGGTAATTTTGGCAGTCATTTCGCACCATTGATCGGGATCCACTTCAGCATTTCCTTCGCGGAAGCGCGGACCTGATAAACCTCTCAGGACCCTCTCAAGCCTCGTCATTTTTAACAGTGGTACCTTTTACCCGTGCCCTTATCCTGACTTCAGAAGGTCAATGTGACTTTCAAAATTTTAACAAAGGGAGAAGTTATGAAAACCAAGATCATACTATTCACGTGCCTCGCGGCGAGCCTTTTTGCATTGAATGCCAAGGCACAGTCAGGCGGCGTTATACCCGCTCCACCCGTTTATGTGGCAGGCCCCGGACTTTGCTACATTCACTTGACCACAACATGCATAAGTCACGCCGAGGTGCCGGCCGGAACATATTTTGTGGACAAGTTTGATGACGTTTCCTTTAACGCCGTTCACTGCGCGGAAAGAGCTCTCGACTATAAGAAATACTGCTTGCAGAGTCTGACGCCCGGAGGACCCGGTAGTCCATTGGAGGTCCAGGCCTATTATCAAGTTGCTGGCGTAAACGTTCTCACCGCAGGCACGTGGGAAAAAAATCTCTATCAATGGGATGGGGCAACCTGGCGGCTGCTTGGCTATTAATCGATAATTAAACATGTGCGTTCGGCATCTACGCGGCTTGCTTTTTTTTCCCAGCTGTGGCGGTGTTTGGCCCATGCAGAAATCGACTTGGCCCATGCAGAAATCGAAATGATGTTTTTGGCCCATGACCGACGATCTCCAGCTGATTGGTGAGGGCGGCGACGAAGCCGCCCCGTGTGGGATCTCTCGCGGCCACTCGCAACAGTCGGGTGGCTGTCGACAGAGAAACCTCGAGCAACGCGGCGGCTTGCTTGGCGGTAAAAATACGACCCTCGGTGAGTCTTTCGAGCCTCGACAATTGGGATTCCAGCTTGAAGTTTAAATCCGACCCACCATCTTTCGCGGAATCACGACTCAAGATCATATCCAGTGCCGCGGGGGTACTCAGACGATAGGCGCCGTGCTGTTCTTCGACGACAAGAGAAATGCTGTTTTCGCTGAATAGAGCGTTCAATCGCTTCACAATCTGGTGGACTCGGTTTGGAGCCATGATGTGATTATAGAATTCACCGGGAAACAGCCGGGAGAAAAGACTGCCCGTCCGAAGAGGCCGGTAGAAATCCGTCGATAAAATAGTCAGGAGCCGGTGCAAGAGGAAGCCATGCTTCATATTGAGTTCAGTTCCATCCAATTGCAGAGTGCGCATGTCAAGGGTAGCGGCGCCACGGGTAGCAGCGCCACGGGTGGCCTTCTCGCCACGCAGCCGCCAAATGTAGTGGGCCGGTGGTTCGGGTAAGTCAGAAAGCTGACCGCGAAGGCGATTCCGGTATTCCTCGTAAGGAGACCCGTAATACAGGTGGTGAAACAATTGCGTGTCCCTTTGCGTGATGGCCAGGTGCCGGTCGAGATCACGTAAGGTTTCCCAGTGCCTGAGAACCAGCGCCTGTTGGTAGACTTCCCGGAGTGCCCGTGTCGCCTCCTTGGATTTCGGTCGCTCATACAAGTCAAGTAAGCGGCTCCATTTGTGGACATAGAGTTCGTCGGTCGTTCCGGTGTGACTCAGAAACTCCTTGGCAGTGGCGATCACTTTTCGCGCCTCAGAAAAGCGGCGTTGCTCCAAAAGCATCTGGCTCTTGATTTCAAGCAGATTGCCCTGAAGCAAGATAAACCCCTGCTGGCTTGCGCTTTGCAGACATTCCGCGATCAGCTCGTCAGCCTGGCTAAGCCTTTGATTATAAACATAGGCCGCGCTCAAATTAACCTGAGCGACCAATTTCAGATAGGAATCCAAATGATCGTGATGTTGCAACGGCTCCAGCACACGGATTGCGTCCCCATATTTCCATTCGGGAATATAGGCTTGGGCTAAAAGGAGGGGAAGGTGCGGCACATCCTTC
Organism: Bdellovibrio sp.; assembly: GCA_003176075.1. Lineage (GTDB taxonomy): Bacteria > Bdellovibrionota > Bdellovibrionia > Bdellovibrionales > Bdellovibrionaceae > PSRN01. The sequence goes on along the minus strand of PSRN01000212.1, from coordinate 5,063 downwards.
GAACTGATCGATTCCAAAATCCCACGCCCCTCGCTGACCGCGCCAATGTTGACCAAAGCCATACCATACTCAGCTAACTCGTCTGGCCGGGGAGTCGCTTGCCGGTAGTTCCTTTCCAGGGTGACGATCGGACTCAAAATGCGGAGGGAGATGCTGTACAGGCCGCAGCGTCTTGCCAGATTTGCCACAGGTTGAGACAGTTTCCGCGGCAGTTTTGAAAAATTCAGCAATTTCAATGCTTTTCGCACATCCGCAAAGCGCCCCGTGCGAATAGCTTGTTCCCAGGCCTGACAGTCGATCATATGTGTCATCTCGTCAATTATATCAGTTAATCCGAGCATCCCCGCAGTCTAAAATAAAAACGTAGAGGTAACTGTATGAAAATGAAAATCGGCATAGTGAAGATCGGCATAGTATCGACCGTGCTCATTGCGATTGCGCTCGCGCTCGGCTTTCAAAACTGTGGGGGGAACGGGGCGACCCAGGGTTCTCAGAGCGCAAGCTTGAGTGTCAGCGGGAATGGCGGTGGTTACGCGGGCTTGGCCAAAGGAACATACTATCGCATTTCCGAAACCGGCAGCTTACATATCACGGCCCAGTTGAATGTGACCGATACCAGCATTCAGTTTCAAGACCTTGTCAACCCCAGCAACAATCACAATCTCGCCGCTTCTGAGATTACAATTCCTGGCGGCGATAACCGCGTCGCTTCCGTAACGAGCCAACTATTCCAGTACATTCAAGGCCCAGTCATTTTCACTGGAGGCAATGGCATCGGCGGTACAGTCAACGGTACAATCAGCAGTGCGATGGAGGCAACATGCATCAATCCAACCGCGGCAGACCAGACTCCTGTTGTGCAAGCATTTCTTCCTTCTGACGGTCAACGGTTCGTCGACATCCTGGTGTCCAACCCGAGTTACCAGGCAATGCCACCCGGTTGGCCATCCCTCCCTAATCTTATGCCTCTGAATTCCTACAATGTGACACGTTCGGACGCGGCCACCTCGCGCACCTACAGTGGTGCGGGCTTTTCCCTGGTGATCGACTTGTCAACGCTCTCAAGCAACGCGGAGGCCTCAGCCACCGTCCAGTTTACAAACCAGGGACAAACCGTAAATGCAAATCTCGACTGCTATTTGGACCAGGGGCCGTAAAACAGGTTCAGGATTATTCCCGAGCCGGCGCTTCCGGTATGCGAAGAGATCGGCTCCGGCTCGGGCAATAACACAGGTTCTAAGCACAGGTTTTATGCTAAACACAGGTTTTAGTTGATCGGTGGAACCGAAACTGGAACCGGATCCGAAATTGGAATTGGCTGTCCTGGATCCTTGCACGCAAATACTCCACAACCAACGATGCATCCGTTCCGGTCATAAACTGGAGTGTAATCACAGCCCGGTGGCGGAGCCGCGCACGGAGGCGGAGGTGGGCATATGGGTTGGGAGGGAGTCAATTTGCAGGAAACGATTTCCGAAAGAAAAAGGTTGTGTTGAATGGCCATGGGGGGCGTAAGAGTCGCGGGGGGAGTCGCAATCGCGGGGAGCGCAGGAGCCGCCGTCGCCAGGTTCGCAGATCCAGCCGATGCAATTCCCCCAGCTGTAGATCCAGCCGGTGCAATGCCCCCACCTGAGGTGGCGTATGTACCTGAAATGCCGTATGAGCTGACGCTGTTCACACGAGCTTCGATGTCCAATTGATAGTTAATGGCTGAGCCATTGAGCAGGGCATATTTTGCTTGCGCCAGGCAAGCATCGCCGTTTGTGAGCGAGGACAAGTACTGTATAGAAAGGGGACCATCGAAGACGGGCGCCAGAGAGAGCGGGTTTTGAAACCAACCAAACCCAGAGATGTAATCCTGGGGCGGGGGCAATGGTGTCGGGGGCAGTGGCGTCGGGGGCAGTGGTGTCGGCGGCAGCGTTGTTGGGGGTGAAGCACAACCGAGGCAGGCGGAAGCTGAGTTGCCAGACGCCGCCAATGGAATTGCTACAGGCAACGTATCTGCCGCGGAGATGGAACTAAAATGGATTGCATAGAGCGGATCCGCGGGCGGTGGTTGGGTTGCATAGACGGAAATAGTCGCTGTGGCGACGGTGTTTGATGCGTCCGTCACACTTATGGCGCAAGTCTCTGGTGCGTCCGACGCCGCCGAAAAAAGACCTTCCGGCGTGATCGAGGAGTCGCAACCGGTCAGAGAAAAGCGGTAAGGTGCCGTTCCACCCGTCGGAGTCAGCTGCAGGGATGACCCGGCGGGAACGCGAATATCCAAGAGCACTGGCTGGGATGACCCGACGTCGACCTGGGCGGTGGCGCTGGACAGAGTGGCGTCAGTTACGGCGACGGTACAAACGGAGACGTCGTTTGCAGCGATGAACAGTCCGGACTGCCCGACGATGATCGAATCGCAACCGGAAAGAGAAAAGTTGTACGGTGGACTGCCGCCGCTGGCATCGAACTGTATTTGCGCGCCGAAGGGGACGGTCGGCACAATTGATAGAGGTTGATTCCCGGATGCCGTTTTAGTTCTGATGGTCAAATGCGAAGTTGTGCTCCCGCCGCCACCCGAATAGCCGTCATGCGGTCCGCAACCGACCGCGACCAAAACAAACAAGGCTGAAAGAATTAATTGTTTCATTTAGGACCTCCTTATCAAAAATAGGTTACAGGGAGTCCTGGAATTGGCTTCTTACCGTTTTTGATAATTAGCCAACTCTTTGAATTAGCCTGGATTCTTCCGTCACAAATTGATACTGGGTTTTCGGACCTTGTCCCAATTGGCGGAGAGTTCCGCAAGTCATTCCGTGCTTGAGCGCGAGATTGAGGCTTGAAACAGGAAGGTTGAACATCGCGCGCGCCTCGCGTGCGGAAAACATGCGATCTCCGACAACTGCGTGCAATCGCTCAAGCAGCATGTCTCGGCTGGACTCAACGATCCCTTCCCCAGGGATCCGGATGCGGGCATCTCCTTGCAAACTGAAATGATATGATCCGTCTGTTTCAACGATCTGGACCGGTGCCTTGTGCATCGCTAAAAGCTCGCGGCTGCGGAAGACCACCTGATGAATCCGGCGTGGAGTCGTGAAGATATCGAACTTCTCCTGCGGAAAGAGCGCCGAGAAGATCGTGCCCAAGCGAAATGGACGATAGAAATCTGAGAAAAGCAGGCCTAAAAACCGGTGAATGGATTTTCCTGGATTGAGAAAATTCCGGCCGTCCAATTCTCCTGAACTGAGATCCAAGAGTGGGCCATGTTCGCCGAGGTCGGTGCCTCCGCCGACGAAGTCGGTGCCTTCAGCGTGGGCGGCGGAGCCGCCACGGGTGTTATTTCCGCAGACGAGCAAAAACTCAGAGCCGGGGTCAAAGGGCATTCCCAACTCCTGCAACCTCTTTCGATAGTTCGCATACGGGGTTCCAAAATGCAGCACGCGGAACAGCCGGGTATCGCAAAAAATTTTGGCGAGGAAGAAATCCGCCTCGCGAACGCTCTCCCAGTGGAGCCGTCGTCGAGCCTTCTCACGAAATTCGTGAAGCCAGCGGGCATCGTGATCTCGGATTGATTGCAGAACGCTTTGCCATTTTTCGACAAACAACTGATCGAATGTCTGCGACTGGGCAAGAATTGCCGCCGCCTCGGACAAACGGGATTCAGCTTTCTCAAATTGCTGGTTTCGAATATCGACTTGCGACCTCAGTTCCAGTGCGTTCGCCAGCAGCCGGAGATACTTATGGTCGCGCAGATATTGCTCAAGATGAGCGAGATGATGGATCGCGGCCTCGTCTTCACACAGGGTCACGTACGCCGAAGCCAGGTTGAGACTTCCGACGGCCCAGGCATATGTCGTCATGTCTGGAGTGTTTAGGTAGGATTCAAGCAGCGGGACAGCACTCGCATACTCCCAACGGCTGAAATGACAAAACGACGTGTAGAGAAGCGCTTCGGGGACGATCTTGGTGTCGACCGTGCGGAGTACGGCAAGCCCCTCGGTGGTCGAACCGACGTGATGGAGCAGAAGCCCGTATTCCGCCATCTCCGCGTCGGTGCCGGACCCATCCGCGATCGGGAACAGGATTCTTAGCGCCAAATCGGTAAGGTTTGCCCTTCTGGCGATGGCGGCCAGTCGAACCCTTTCCACTCTCGGAATTTTCGCGGTGTTGATTCCTTTCAACGCTCGCACCACATTGTTGACTTGACCGTCGCGCAGCCAGTCGTCGCACTTTTGTCTCAAAACGAGAAAATCGGTCGATTTCAACGTGCTTGATCCTCTTGCCAGATCAAAATTGAGAAACTCCCTAATTATCAACAAATGTAAGTCGTCATTTAGGGCGCAAAACTTTATAGTTGAATTGAGGCGATATGGGACTAAGGAAACAGATCATCTTGGCGATTGCGGCCGGCGTAATTTTGGTGTGTTTTCAAAATTGCCAACGACCTGTTTCAAGCGAATTCAATCTTACAAGTGGCAACGGCGAAGGATACCCGGGACAAGCGCCTCCAAGTCCACCATCAACCCCCGATTCAACCCAACTGCCCGCAACGCCGTCAGGCTCGGCTCCCGCACCAACTCCCGCTGCTCCGACCCCAGGGTCAAATACGGGGGCCAACCCAAGTGTCGGCACACCGGCTGGCTCTTTGGTTTGCGCCGGCGAATTTGGCGGGAAGACGCAAACTGCAGTCATCAGAGTGGGCGCCTCAGGTGCATTGATTCTAACGCTGTCTCTGACGACATCAACGGGTTCAGGAACAATTTCCACCGAGGTCGCAACTCAGTCGACGGGCCAGTCAACGGACACTTCGAACGCGCCAGTCGTTTATGTCGGTAACCCCGGAGAAAATCAATTCGTGAGACTCGATGTGAATTCTGATCTCTCCGGCACGCTGGATTTTAGCCTGAACGTCCCATGGGCGGGATCTTATGCAGCGGAACATCTTCCCGTGGTCGAACAGATTCCTGTGACTTGTTTGGGAACGATCGTTAGTCCAGCCAAATAGGCCATGGCTGGAGACATACGCTAGACATCAGCTCGCGCCTAGGTCGAGATCAAATCTATCGCATCTCGCGCAT
>PSRN01000068.1 GCA_003176075.1 Bdellovibrio sp. | reverse complement strand
CTTGCCCAAGAAGTCTATTGGTTGCCAGTAACGGGGATTTAAGAGGATCTGTCGATTATAAAGTTCAAGATTGTTATTTGAAAACTTTACCTCAACAAACGCCACATCCAGAATGCTGTTACCTCATGTGATATCATCGCTCCAATGCGATTTTTAAGATTTGTCGTTGTTTCAGTCACATTGTCGCTGCGTCTGTCGGCAGCTGCGATTCGATGCGGGCAGGTGAATGAGAAGCCTTTGGTTCTCCCGCGGGTGAGCGGTCAAGCTGGATATTTCCTCTTTGGATTATTTCATGGGGGCCATCAGGATTCCAACCCCCAGACTGAATATTCACGGCGCCTGCCGACTCGGCTTCCGGTTTATACTTACCGAGATATTGTTAGTATGGAAGAAAATCGAAATGAGGAGGCAGATGATCGCATGTTTTTCAGAATTTTTGGCAGACTTTGCCAGAAGTATGGTGGACCGATCTTTCTGGTCAACTTAGACGGATATAATCCCAGTCAACTGACTGATTGGCATTATTCAATGGGAACCCATGGGCCCATCGAGGATGGTCGAATTACGACTGCGGAAATTTTGACTTTGCTGGCGGAGAGGGAATTTTTTGAAAGAACCTCTTGGCTTCTTAACGACAGAATTCTAAACAAACAGGAATTGAAGGAGTTTTTCGGGGCGCATGTTGTTCTCCCTTGAGAAGCGGAATGTGTTGGCGAAGTCGCCCCAGAATATCCGCGGCGCATTCATCCACACTGCTCGTGGATCAGTGCGATGAGCCCATCTTGCCGGTACGGTTTACTGAGGTAGCTATTGCATCCGGCATTCAAACATTTTTGCACATCTTCCTTCATGGCGTGCGCCGTCAGCGCGATAATGGGCGTGCGGCAGCCCAATTTTCGCAGCTGTCGGGTCGCCGTGTACCCGTCCATCACCGGCATTTGCATATCCATGAGGACGAGATCATATTCCATCTTACCGACGATCGCTATGGCCTCCTGACCATCATTCGCAATGTCTACCCGGGCGCCCGCTCGCGTAAGATATTGCTGAGCGAGAATTTGGTTATCCGCGGAGTCTTCGACAAGAAGTATCTTCTTTCCTTCCAGAGCTTTTGATTTGAGATCGGACGGCCCCTGCGCAAGACTGGACTCCGAGACGTTCGCGTCAAGTGAGTCTGCCAAGGTAACGTTCTCAAGGGATCCAGGGTCCACAGTCACGACGAAACAACAACCTTGGCCGGGAGGACTCTCCTGGACCGTGACATCGCCCCCGAGAGCATTCGAAAATCGGCGCGCCAGAACAAGGCCAAGGCCGGTGCCGCCAAATTTTCTCGACATTGAGCTATCAACCTGACTGAATGGCTGAAACAGCTTTTGAATTTGTTCAGCGCTCAATCCAGGACCGGTGTCCGAGATACAGATAGAGAGCTGATGGCGATTGGGGGTCGTTGGTTGAAGGCTCACTTTCACATCGACTCCCCCGTTGGGGCTGAATTTAATGCCATTTCCTATAACGTTGATCAGGATTTGCTTGAGTCGAAAAGGATCGGTGCTGATTCGGGTTGGAATCCGGCCTTGCACGCTGAAATTCAGGTACAGCCCTTTCTCGAGCGCCGCAAGTGACATCATTGATCGAACATCATTCAGCAGATCAATCAACTGAACTTCCGTTCGCTCGAGGTTCAGCTTACCTGCTTCCACTCTTGAAAGATCTAAAATCTCGTCAATAATTCTGGAAAGCTGCTCACCGTTGCGTCGAATGACGGCCCCATATTCTTTTTTCTCACTTTCGCTTAACTCATGGGACAACATCATTTCCGCAAATCCCATCAGGGCTCCCAGGGGTGTGCGAATTTCATGACTCATGTTCGCCAAAAACCGGGTTTTTGCCTCACTGGCTGCGTCCGCCTGCTCCTTCGCTTGAGTGAGCTTTTGCAACATCACCTTGTGGTCGTGGATATCCGTGGCCGTACCGATCCAGTTGGTCAGGTGCGAATAAGTATCCACTTCGGGACTGACTCTCAGAAGGTGCCAATGAAATTCCCCATCCTGACCGCGACGAATTCGACATTCACACTCAAATCCCCCCCCTGCCTTCAGTGAATTTACCCATAGCGCCTCGAGCGCGAGCCAATCCTCCTGATGAACCACCGAACGCCAGCCCTTCGTCCTCGACTCCTCGGCCGTTAATCCCGAATAGCAGTGAAAGAAATGGTTGTAATAGTCGATGATCCCTTCGCTATTGGCGCGCCAAACAATGAGCGGAATGGCGTCGGCCAAATTTTGGTAACGCCGGCGACTCTCAACTTCAAGTTCGGCCAGAATTCGAGCGGTTTCACGCTCCTGCATCTCACGCAACACCTCAGCCTGATGATAGATCTTGCGGTTCTTGCGGTAGAGATCGACAAAAACGGCAACCTTCGATTCCAAAATCGAGGGCTCAAACGGCTTGAACAAATAATCAACCGCGCCAACGGCATAACCATCCGAAACAAACTGGTCGGCCTTATTGATGGCGGTGACAAAAATAATTGGAATGTGTTTCGAGCGTTCCCTTTGCTTGATGAGCTTGGCTGTTTCAAAACCACCCATACCGGGCATTTGAACATCCAATAAAATAACGGCAAAGTCATGACTGAGGATATAACCCAAGGCCTCGGTTCCCGACCCTGCTTTGACCAGATTGTAATCGGGGTTCTTTAGCACGGCCTCCATGGTGACAAGGCCTTCCGGTCTATCGTCGACAAGCAGTATGTCAACCTTATCCCGTCCCGAATCCCCGGGGACTTCTGATCTCATATGACCTCCGCGAAACTCCTATCTGGAGCGGGCTGTGGGGACTTTTTCAGCCAAACAAACATGAGTGATAACAGGTTATTCGGGTCAACTGGTTTGGTTATGTAGTCCGAAGCGCCGGCCGCAAGACATCGTTCGCGGTCTCCCTTCATCGCCTTCGCCGTCAGAGAAATGATCGGAAGGTTTTGAAACTCGTTCATTGCGCGGATTGCCCGCATCGCCTCAAGACCATCCATCTCAGGCATCATGGTATCCATGAGGACGATATCCACCGCGGGATTTTCCTTGAGCGAGCGAATGGCCTGCTTGCCGTTTTCCGCAAAACTGACAATGATTCCGTGGGACTCCAGTATGCTCGTAATCGCATAGACATTTCTCATGTCGTCATCCACGACAAGCACCCGGCATCCGGTGAAATTGGCATCCTTTGGAAGCGGCGGAATTACGACTGCGGGTTCACGTTCCGTCAGAGCCAGAATGTCCTGGCTCACATACTTCTGAGGCAAGTAAAGAGTAAAGACACTTCCGACACCAGGTGTGCTCTCGACTTCGATAATGCCACCGAGGAGTCTTGCAATCTCGCGACTTATTGTGAGGCCGAGCCCGGTCCCGCCGTATTTCCGGCTTATCGTCCCGTCAGCCTGCTGAAACGCCTCGAAAATAAGTTTCTGCTTCTCCATCGGGATGCCAATTCCTGTATCGGAAACCGAGAGCGCGATGACATTCTTCGCTTGGTTGAGAGTTTCCATTTCGAAACGTCGATCGCGGCTGGCCGGTCCTATGGTCAAAGTCACCCCACCCTTTTCAGTGAACTTGAACGCGTTCGACAGAAGATTTTTCAGAATCTGCTGCAAACGATTCTCATCGGTGAACACGCCATCCGGAACACCGTCTTGGATTTCGATCTTGAACTCCAAGTCCTTGTGGTCCGCAACAGGTTTGAAAGTCGAATCCAGATAATCCCGGATCTGGGCGACTTTAACACCCTTCGGATCGATCGGCATCTTGCCAGCCTCCACTTTCGACAGGTCGAGAATTTCATTGATCAGCGCGAGAAGATCCTGTCCGGCGGAGTGGATTGTCGTGGCGTACTTCACCTGTTCAGCGGTGAGATTCTTCTCGCGGTTCTCAACCAGTGACTGCGAAAGAATAAGCAGACTGTTCAACGGGGTTCGCAGCTCGTGCGACATGTTGGCCAAGAACTCCGACTTGTACTTTGAGATGAGCGAAAGTTGCTCGGCCTTTTCTTCCAGGCTGCCAGAGGCCAGCTCGACTTCCTGGTTTTTGACTTCGAGCAGTTTCGCTTTGTCCTCGAGTTCTTTGGCTTGCGCTTCGAGCTCGGCGTTTGACTTCTTGAGTTCCTTCAGCAGTTCTTCCGTGCGCATTGAACTTGAGATCATGTTCAAGATCACGCCGATTGAATCCATCAACTGCGCCAGGAAGTTCAAGTAGTTCTGTGAAAAAGGCTTGAAGCTGGCGAGTTCGATCACGGCTTTGAGGTCTCCCTCGAACAGGACCGGCAGGACGATAATATTGACGGGAGTGCCTTCACCCAAACTCGACTCGATCTGAATATAATTGTCGGGGGGATTGGTCAGAAGAATGGTCTTCTTTTCAAAAGCACACTGACCGACCAATCCTTCTTTCAGACTATAGCGATTGGCGAGGTTCTTGCGCTCCCGAAACGCATAACTGGCGATCAAGCTAAGCGACGTATTTTCACCTTCACCTTCAGCGATATAGAATGTTCCAAGTCGTGACTCGACCAGTGGATTCAATTCGGACATGATGAGCTGGGCGACCGAAGTGATGCTCCGTTGACCTTGCATCATGCCTGAGAACTTCGCGAGGTTGGTTTTTAGCCAGTCTTGCTCGGTATTCTTCCAGGTTGTATCTTTTAAATTTCCGATCATTTGATTGATATTGTCTTTCAGGGCCGCAACCTCCCCTTGGGCTTCGACCGTCACGGATCGGGTCAGGTCCCCTTTTGTCACGGCAGTTGAGACTTCAGCGATGGCTCGGACTTGCGCCGTCAGATTACCCGCAAGCTGGTTGACGTTGTCGGTCAGGTCTTTCCAAGTTCCCGAGGCCCCTGGGACCTTTGCCTGTCCGCCGAGCTTTCCCTCGATACCCACCTCACGAGCGACCGAGGTCACTTGATCGGCGAACGTTCGAAGAGTGTCAGTCATATTATTAATTGTTTCAGCAAGGGCCGCGACCTCACCCTTGGCTTCAAGAACGAACTTCTGATTCAAGTCGCCATCGGCAACCGCGGTCACGACTTTGACAATGCCGCGCACCTGTTTCGTCAGGTTCGATGCCATGAAATTCACATTTTCCGTCAGATCCCTCCACGTTCCCGAAACACCTGGAACCTTCGCTTGCGCCCCCAGCTTTCCTTCTATGCCGACCTCACGCGCGACCGTCGTGACCTGGTCGGCGAATGTTCGGAGTGTATCCGTCATATCATTGATCGTTTCCGCCAGTGCCGCCACTTCGCCTTTGGCTTCGAGGACGAATTTCTGGTTCAAATCACCGTTGGCGACCGCCGTCACGACCTTCACGATACCGCGCACTTGCTTGGTCAAATTGGACGCCATGAAGTTCACGTTATCCGTTAGATCCTTCCATGTCCCCGAGACCCCTTTCACGTCAGCTTGGCCTCCCAGTTTTCCTTCAGTTCCAACCTCTTTCGCGACCCGAGTCACCTCGGCAGCGAACGAGTTCAGCTGATCCACCATGACGTTGATCGTGTTCTTCAGCTC